>CAYOWE010000011.1:0-14419 GCA_964407595.1 uncultured Candidatus Saccharibacteria bacterium
ATGAAAACTTCCCAGAAAATTCTTATATTAATTCCCTTGCTCTTAATGGGATTATTGGGAGCTAATTTAGTAACAGCCGGCTTTGTTACTGACCCGATAGTGCCCTGTACTGACGATTGTACACTCTGTGACCTTTGGCATTTAGCCAGTAATATCATTAATTTCCTTAGCTTTAATTTAGCTATCCCTATGGCTGTCCTTTTGTTTATTGCCGCGGGAATTATTTTTCTAACTTCTGCCGGCAGTGAGGAAAAAGTCGCTTTAGCCAGAAGTATTTTCACCAACACAGTCATCGGCTTAGTCATTATTTTCTGCAGCTGGATGTTAATTGATACTTTAATTAAAAGTATTGCCACTTCTGGAACTACTGAAGCTTGGGATGTTGTTTACTTTTGGAATGAATTTCCAAGTTGTCCATAAATAATATATGCCTAAAAATAATTTTAAAAATTTTTCTTTATTACTTATTCTAATTTTGGGGCTTTTGACAATTAGCTTGCCTTTAATTAATATTGAAGCGGCGAATATTGCGATAGAAAATCCGCTGGGGGCAAACAGTTTTACTGAACTTTTTCTTAGTATTGCTGATTGGATAGCTGGCATTGCCGCTACGGTAGCTGTTTTAATGGTTGTTATTGGCGGAATTCAATATATGGTTTCCGGAGGCAGTGAAGAAAAAGTAGCGGCTGCTCGCAAAACTATTCAATGGTCTTTAATCGGGCTAATGATTATTTTAGCTTCCTGGGGTTTATTGCAGGCATTATTAGAAATTTTAGGTATAACTATAACTTAATATTTATCTTTATAAAGAAAGGGGGTGAAATTTAGTGAGAATTATCAAAAAGAAATCATTGATTAGCTTATTACCGATAACGACTTTTATGTTTTTAGGCAGCGTTGCTTTTGTTTTTGCGGCTGTGCAGACGCCGGGCGGATTAACAAACCTTTCTAGTAGTAGTGTCGAAGATATTATAAAAAATATTATTAACTGGGCAGCTGGTATTGCTGGTCTTATTTCCGCATTAATTATTGTTATAGCGGGAATTATGTGGGCCACTGCTAGCGGCGACGAAGACCGACAAGGCACAGCCAGGAAAATGCTCATTTCTGGAGTAGTTGGTTTGCTTATTGCTTTAGCTGCCTTAGCCATAGTTACGGTTGTAGTAGGACGACTTTAATATGACAGAGAAAAAGTGTTCGGTCTTGTTTATATTTAGTAATAAATAAAAAAAGCCAGGCGAGCGGTTTCTGTTTTGCTTGTCTGGCTTTTGTTTTTGAATTAATTTGTCAGTTTGGGAGCTTTGCTCTCTCGTTAATCATTTTAACTGAAAAATCATCACTTCTGGATATTTTTGAGATTGATAAACCTCTTCAAATAAAGAGGAGTTCTCTAAGAGTTTTTTAAATATCTGATGTCTTTGAGATTGGTCAGACATTGACTGATTGTCTATAAAAACATATTCGCTCTGGAATCTATTTTTGATAATTTGATATATTTTCTGCCTTCGCTGGGAAAATTTTTCAGTATAAACCGCATCAGGACATTCTTTTTCAGATTGAGAACAAATAATGCCTTGGCTGATTATATTACCCCAGAGCCAGAACAGCTCTTTATCATAAACATACATAAAAGTAGGGTCTTTACCGATAATATAATAATTGTGGTGGTTATAGAAAAATAATTGAGGAAAATTATCCCAACTGGCATTAAAAATAATTGATTGGGCTGGCGTATTTTCTTTCAACCATTGGCCAGCTTCTTGATATCTATTAAAAGAAAGATCAGCGTCTTTTATTGGATTAATTGCTCCAGAAATATTGATATAACCACTCAAGATAATAATTAAACAAAGTAAAATAAAAAGAAAAAGTCTTAGTCGACTAAAGAAATTGCCAATTATTTGGAGAAACCGTTTAAATAAATCTCTCCAATATTTATCTTCTGAAATATATTTAAAAGTAAAAGCAGCCAAAAAAAGAGTAAAAGGGGTCCAGTATTCAAAAAATCGCTGACTCATAAGAGTTAATAGACAAAAGAAAGTAGCTAAAAGACAAGTATAAAGGCGAATAAGCGACAATCTACCTTTTTTAATCCTATTTCTAATGAGGTCTATTATTATGAAAGCCAGTGCCAAACTAAATAAAAAAAGCAAAATCAAGTTAGTTTTTAAAGGGGCACTAATCAGAGACATTTCTGCTCCAATACCTAAAGAAACACCTTTGATTTTATAAAAAAAAGTATAAAAATTTTGAACAAAGATAGTATAAAAATCTTGAGGGAAATCAGGTCGGATAATTAAGCCGATTAGGATACCCATAAATGGATAAAACAGAAGTTTCCAGTCAATTTTTTTAATTTGAAGATACTCGGCTATGATATAAATAAAAGCTATGACTAAAATAAGAGGAGAAACTGCATAGCTTAAGGAATAAAAAATAGACAAAATAAAAAGCCAGCCATACTTTTTTTTGATAATTAAATAAAATCCTAAGATTAAAATTAAAATGGATAGCAGAAAAGGTCGCGAAAGGGTTAAACGGGAAATAAAAGCGCTGGAAGCAGTAAAAAACAAAAGAGTCCAAAAGAAACTATATTTTATTTGAGATTTTCTTAGGATCCAATAAAATAAGGAAAAAATCAAAGAAGCAAATATAACCGCCAAGATCTTACTTCCTACGATTAGATCACCATAGGTAAGGGGTATTAAAAAAACATGATAAAGAAAAGATAAGTCAGTCGGATATTGTTTTAAGATGCTATATTCCCCGGCCAAACTGAAATTATTTAAAGTTTCTTTAATGCCTAAAGTTCGGTAAAGATAAGCGTATTTAATATGATAATAAGCATCAACGCCAGCTAGATTAGGAGATGAAAATTGAATGAGATAAAAAATAAAGGCAAAAAGGAAAAATATAAAAAGAAGTGGTAATAAAATCTTTTCTTTTCTTTTTCTATATTGCCAGCGCAGTTTGAATAAAAAAATAAGATTCCTAAAGCCGTCTTTAAAGGGAAATAATTTGGACTCGCCTATTCTGGGATAATAATTTATATTTTTTTCAGCAAAGCGTAGTTTTGGTTCTAATAAGGCCCTAATTTTTATTTCTTCGGAAAAAGGCATGCCATTGCTGATAAGAGAAAATTTAGATAAGACGGTTTTTTTAAAAACCCACATGCCTGATTGAGAATCTTTAATTTTTGTTTTAAATAAGAAATTAGTCAGCCATGTGAGAATTTTATTACCGATTAGCCGAGTTCTACTAATAGATTCGGGATTACTAAGAGGAAAACGAGAACCAGAAAGAAAATCTATCTTTTTATCTATTAAGAACTTAATTAAATTAATAATTTCCTCGGCGGGATATTGGCTATCGCCATCTAAGGTGACTATAATCTCACCTTTTGCCTTACTTAACCCTGTTTTATATGCTCTACCGTATCCTTGTGTTGGCTCAAAAACAACTATGGCGCCAGCTGTTTGAGCTATTTGAGCAGTCTTGTCGGTTGAATTATTATCTACGACAATAATTTCATCTATCTCTTTTGGTAAAGATTTGATGATTTTATTAATTGCTTCATCTTCATTATGACAAGGGATGACGACAGAAATAGATTTATTGTGATACATTTTTATAATATTATAACAAAATTAAAAGAGGCAGAGAAGCAGATGCTTCTTTGCCTCTTGGTTTTTTAACCTCCTTTTTTATATTAACAATCAATTTTCACCTTAACGATGAATTCGCCTTCATTATCCTTTATCCAGTCCGGACGAAATCTTCCAGAAGCGTCGTAAATGTCATCGTTTACAGTGAAGAAAATTTTACCACTTTGAGGAGCTCGAAAACTAATTTGCTGTCCTACTTTGAACCATTTGCCGTTTTCGCCAATTTTAGCACAAAGAGCCATAAACGGAGAATCTGGGCCAAGGGGTCGTTTCCTTTTTTTATTCCAGCTCCACTTTCTTCCTTCAGGCCCAATCCAACCATAAGCCGCATCGTAGCGATTTTTACAGCCATTAGCTTGACCCGTAGCCGTGATAATAATTCCTTGTCCTTTTTTAGCTTGCAGAGTAGAATCAACAATCAACTTATTTGCTAACACCGGCACTCTCCAGAATCCGTCTAGATCTTGAATAGCTGCGGCTGGCATCTCAAAAGCGCTAGCTAAGGGACGGAATTCGGCTTGAATTTCAGTTGATTTAGCGAATCCCCATCTACCTGTATCTATTCGATGGACTATCATTGTCAAAGCCAATACCATAAAGATTAAGAACAGGATAGTGGTCGCATATCTGGATTTGTAAGGAGTTAGTTCCTTCTTGTTTTTTTCTTCTTCGTCCTTTTTGGTCTCTGCTGAGGGCCCGGATGAACGGTATCGTGTTATTGCTATTAAAGCCCCTATTCCAAAACAAATTCCGGTTACTATCCATTCAGAACTGATCTTTCCAGTTATCTCTTTTGGTATTATGTTTTCCACAATAAGCCATATCCCATTCAAGATAATTGGGAAAGCTAATATCCAGAAAAAAATTCTTTTTGTCATCATTTCCTCCTTTTGTGTCTAAACCCCTTTACTTATTTGGCTTTGAATAGCTGCCATAGTGGCTGCTACATTTACTGGTACGTTCAGAGCACCACCTTCGCTGGTGGCTATAATCGTTGCTGTTTTAAGGTCATCGTAGAGTTTATTGGTTAATATATAGGCGATAACTTGATCAGGGTTCAACGATAATTTATCAGCTATTATTTTGATTTTTTCAAATTCACCCATACCAATCGCCTTTTGATCTATAACGGTTTTCTTCTGGTTTTGTTCAGCGATTGACACATCCTTTTTGGCATGTTGCAATTCCCGGCGCTTCTTTTCTGTTTCAGTATTAAGCTCGATATCGGTTAACAAAACATCTTCTAAAATTATGCCCCATTTTTCTAAAGAATATTTTACTATTTCCTTGATTCTATCAGATATATTTTGGTCTGATGGACTGGTGATTTCTGCTGTTTCTGCGTGGGTTTTTATCGTTGCTGAAATGGCATCATCTATGGAGATTGAACCGCAAACTCCTCTGGCTGCAGAGTCAACTTGTTCTTCTACAGCACATTCCCAGTCTTGAAGATCCGGCGCAAATTTTTCTTTGAATGTCGGCGAAATTTGAATTTCGTAAGTTGCCTTAAAAGCATCAATTGGCCTTACTTTTATTCTTAGCCTGGTTGGCGCAGAATCGTCTTGGAAGTCCAGTTTGTTCTCTTCGTCCATATAAAGCTCTATAAGCTGGGTAGCCATAGAGATTCTACTTTTGACCTTCATTATTCCCGGAAAGAGAATGTGCGGACCAGGTCTCCATTCGGTCCAATAATCGCCAAGGAATTCAATAATCCAGTATTGTGGCTTTGGCACTGTATGGAATCCATAAATTGCCAAAGTCAGGATTATGCCAATGGTTACTAATTTCACTCCCGGCGGCGTAAAAAACAAAATCATTATAAGTATAATTGCAAAAATTACTGCAAACACAGTGACGAAAATTATTGTCTTTTCCTCTGTTTTTCCTTCTTGAGTTTGTTGTTTATGCCCCTGTTTTTGCTGCCTTTTTTCTGCTAACCATACCATAGCAGTCGTTAGCCATACTATAGTTGGTTTCCACATTATAACTATAATGGCTATAACAGGTATAGTTAGTGCAATGTAAACTCCCCATCCTAATAATTCTTTCATTTCCTTACCTCCATTTCAGATTTTTTTATTTTTTATTTAAAGGAACCGTAGAAATTCAAATTCCTTTTACCTAAATTTCTATTGTCTGTATTATATACAATAAAATTAAAAATGTCAATAGTGTTGATTTTTGAATAAAAGGGGATTAAAATAAAAAAAGGCGGACGTGGCGGAATTGGCAGACGCGCTAGGTTTAGGACCTAGTGAGAGCAATCTCATGTGGGTTCAACTCCCACCGTCCGCACATAATTTCTTATCCAAAAAAGCCCGCTTTTGGCGGGCTTTTTTTATTCTTCAGAATTTTCCTCTTGGCTTCCTTCTCTGTGATACAAATCCGGTGAGTCGTAATTAGAATAAAAAGTTTGTTCGGAGAACAGTTCTCCGTTTTGGTAAATTTCTTGAGTCAAGACGGTTTTCATAGAGCCGTCTTCTTTTTTTTCTAAAACATAAGGTCCTTTGATTTTAACCTGGCGGCTATCATCAGTGGCATAAAAATTAAAAGTTAATTGGTTGCCCTGGACAATCCCTTCAATTAAAAGATGATTGGGCGTGTTGTTGATAAAGCGGAGGTCAGGACGGGGTTCATAAACTGTGGCGTCAAATCCCTGGGGAGAGTAATAAACCACCGGAAAAGCATGAGGACTTCGTTCAGTAATTTCTAAACCGCTATTAACGGCTGCTCTGAAAAGAGTGGTCGAAACCTGACAAAGGCCGCCGCCGTATTCAGCAACCAATTTCCCTTTTTTAATGACTAATTCCGGCAAGAAACCTTGTTCTGGACCACTGCCTTCTAAAAAAGTATTAAAAGAAAATTCTTCATTGGGATTCAAAATTAAGCCGTTAAATTTAGCCAGGCCTGTTTTTATATTATGAATACGATTTTTAGGCGAACCGGCAAAGTTAGAAGTACCTTGGCCGATTAAGGACTTAATACCCAAATCATTGGTTTGCCCCAGAGTAATTTTGGGCAGTAATTTCTGGGCAGTAATAGTTGTTTTTTTAATTGGCGGTTGAGCAAGAATATTTTGAATTAATTGGTCAATCGTTTTGTCTGTTTCTAGGCCATAGCCATTTTGAGCAGGAACAAAAACAATTGCCCGATTACCTTCTGTTTCCAAGCGGGCATTAATCGGTTGTTGGTTAATCGTTGAAGTTATTTCTTCCAGATATTCTTTGACTTGTTCATTGTCTAAGAAGAGACCAAGAATTTGGTCATCCGTTCCATCTTCTGGGATTGGTTCGAATTTAATCCAGTCAATCAATCTATTTTTATTAATCGTCCAGACCTTTTCTTCTAGAATTACTTGATAGGGCTGGTCAGCTAAAATTTGTTGTGCTTTTTGACGGGCTGAATCAACTTCATCATTTTCCACTGTCGGCTCATCAAGAATCAGTTGTAAATTAATTGGTTGTTCAGAAAAATATTTAATTCTTTGTGATAAATTAAGTAATAATTCTTTTCGGTCAATGGTTGTTCCCTGGCTTGAATGACGAAGGGAGAAATCATCAATTTCTTCATTGAAAACTAAAGAGGCATTTTGAACTGGCCTTTCAATGTCTTCAAAGAGTTGCCCTGTTTTTTCTTGAAATTTTTTCTCATCTATTTTATAGACTGGCTCTAAATGATAGCCGGCAATTAAAGCGATTAATTGGTCTTTGAGATTAATCAAAATATTGGCTTGGTGGCCAATTTGATAGGCTTGATTGATGGTGGCCGCTTCATCAATTTGGAATCCCAAATCAGCTAAGTTAGCTGACCAACTCTTTTCCTGATAAAGAAAGGTTAATTCTTGTTCAGCAAAATTATGCCACTTCTCCTTTATTTCTTTTTGAGCTATTTGAGGATGAGAACGGCCAAGATCAAAATTAGCTATTTCAACCCCCCAGGCGATTTTTTGACTGTTGACTATTTGCAGACCAAGGACTAAATAGACAAGGCCAATAAAAATAATTAAGCTAAAAGAGATTACTTGGCGGGAAATTTTCTTCATATTTAAATAATAACATGGCTAAATCAATATAAATAGGGCACTACTGGCAGTGCCCTTAATAATCAACTTGTCTATAAAGCTTATTCAGCCTTGATAGTTATCTTTTTGGTCTTTACTTTTTCCACCTTAGGCAGCCGAATAATTAAAATGCCGTTTTTCATTGAGGCATCGGCTCGATCAACTTCCACATCAACCGGTAGAATAACTGAACGAGAAAAAGGTCCCCAATAGCATTCTTGGTAATAATAATCTTCTTCTTTAACTTCTTCATCTTTTTGCCGCCGGCCTTTGATGGTAATCATATCATTGGTGATGCTAATATCAATATCTTCCGGGCTCACTCCGGCAATAGTCGACTTAATCACTATTTCATTAGGTGTTTGATAAACATCAATGGTTAATTGGCCTTCTGATTCAGCCAGCCAGTCCTCTGATTCTTTTTTTGAAGAAGAAATTTTCCCCTTTTTTTCAAGAGGGGTTTCTTTTTTAATGAAAGGGTCTTTTTCTATGGACATGTCTTTAATAGTTTTGTTTTTTTTAGTTTTGATAACTGGTTTCTTCTCTAGCCTTTCTTCAGGAGATTCTTTTTCTGACCAGTTTGCCCCAGTTAATTTTTCAAAAAAAGATGATTTTTTTGCCATAGATATTTAGCGAACAGAGAACAGAGAACAAAGGACCTGCCTCGCCGAGGCAAGGCGGGCAATATTGTTCATCATTCATCGTTCATTGAGTTGATATTTTGCAAATTGCTTGTTGTCTTTTTAGTTTTCTAAAATAATAGGAAACAAGAAAGGCAACGAAGATTAAAAGAAATACAATCAGCGAGAGAAAAATTATTTTTTGCTCAAAGATTACCCGATTAAAGAAAGTTATCGTAAGGTAATTATAGCAACTATGGAAAATAATAGCAAGAGTCAAGCCAGTCAAGATTAGTTTTTTCCTTTGTTTGGTATAGAGTAGTCCCAGGGCTAGCCAGTAACCAATCATTCCCGAAGCTAAAGCATGGACTAAGGTGGCTCCGAGAAAACGGAGACTAATCACAGTTAGGGCATCTGGAAAAGAAGTATTTTTAAAAATAATCAGTAAGTTTTCCACAGCGGCAAAGCCCAAGCCAGCTATAATACAGTATAGCATAGCATCAACTGGTTCGTCAAACACTGAACTTTTAAGCACCTTATACTTAACCACTGAATATTTTAAGTATTCTTCGACTAAAGCGGGAATCAAGGTAGCCGCTAAAATAATTTTAAAGAGACTGCCTTGGCCTGTCCGAGAGAGCAAAGATGAAAAATCAATAGTTGGCTCAAGAAGCCAAATTAATAATAATTCTAAGACAATGGCTAAAGGAGCTAAAAGCATTCCATAGATAAAAATTTTTAAAACCATGGAGTTAGGTTCCGGATGCTTGTCTTTCCTTAAGTAAAAAGAGAGCCAGACAAGACTGGGCAAGAGACCAAGAAGAATGTAAAAAGGGTAGTGCATCTTAGTTAGGGGTTCGGGTAATATCTTTCAGCGGCATTGAGCTGCGAGCGGGCACGGTCCCGGCACCTTGACGCAAGGTGCCGGGGAGCGAGCAGTTCACTGCAGCAAAAATTCTCGCTGGGTATTTTTGCGTTAGCTAAAAGATATTACCCAAACCCTTTTAAGAAGTAAACCTTACTTTGGCCAATCTTCAATCATCAGGAATTCCCTTTCTTTAAAGGGTAATTTTTGATAGATTGTTTCTGTAACAAAAGGCGTAAAAGGATGAAGAAGTTTTAGGGAATTTAAGAGAAGATAAGCCAAGACCTGGTTAGTTTGAGCAGTATCTTGTTTTTTAGAAGTTTCAATGTATTTATCGCAAAAATCATGCCAGAAAAAGTCGTAGAGCAGATGAGCCGCCTGGCCGAAATGAAAGTTTTCTAAATCTTTAGTTACTTTTTTAGTAGTGGTAGCTAATTGCTTAAGAATTCTTTTATCAGCTGGACTAAGCTTCTTGGGTAATTGACCAGTTATTTCTGTTTTGTTAATTTGTCCTAAAACAAATCTTGAGGCATTCCAGATTTTATTAGCGAATTTCTTGCCCATCAAAATATTGTCTTCTGAAAATTTCATGTCTTGACCCTCAAATGTTTGATAAATTAAGCCAAAACGAGTGGCGTCAGCTCCATATTGATTTATTAGCTCTAAGGGGTCAACTCCGGTGCCTAATGATTTACTCATTCTTTTTCCTTCTTTGTTTAAGACGGTGGCGTGGATATAGACATCAGTAAAAGGAATTTTTTTAATGAATTCTAAACCAGAAAAAATCATTCGGGCGACCCAGAGATTGATAATATCGCGAGCCGTGCTCAAGGTATCGGTTGGGTAAAATTTTTCTAAATCTTTGGTTTTTTTGGGCCAACCAAGTGTGGCAAAAGGCCATAAGGCAGAAGAGAACCAAGTATCTAAAACATCATTAACTCCTTCTAAGGGAATTTTGTGCCCCCACCAGATTTGACGGGAAATACACCAGTCCCTGACATTATTAAGCCAGTCAAAATATACTTTTTCCCAGCGTTTTGGATGGAATTTAATTTCCCCGCTTTTAACCGCCTCAATTGCCTTTTCAGCCAATTTATCCATTTTGAGAAACCACTGCTGACTAATTAATGGCTCTATAGCATTATGACAACGATAACAATGGGGAACTTGATGAGAGTAATCTTCAATTTTTTCTAAAAGACCTTGTTTTTTTAGTTCTTCAACAACTTTCTGACGGGCTTCTAAAACAGTTAAACTGGCAAAGTCTTTTCCAGCCTGTTTGGTCATCCGACCCTTGTCGCTGATAACCTGGATGGAGGACAATTTATGTCTTTGACCGATTTCTGTATCAACTGGTGAGTGGGCCGGGGTAACCTTAACGGCGCCAGTGCCGAATTTCGGGTCAACTACTTTATCAGCAATAATAGGGATTTTTCGGTCAACTAAAGGCAGGAGCGCTTTCCGACCGATTAAATTTTTGTATCTCTTATCGTCCGGATGGACGGCCACTGCCGTATCACCTAACATTGTTTCGGGTCGAGTGGTGGCCACAATAATATATTTTTTCCCTTTAAGCAGGGGATATTTAATATACCACAAATGGCTTTTTTCTTCCTCGTATTCCAATTCCAAATCAGATAAACTGGTTTGGCAACGAGGACACCAATTAACCATTCTTTTTCCCTGATAAATCCAGCCCTTTTGATAATAATATAGAAAGGCCGTTTTGACTGCTTCTTGGTAGTCTTTGTCCATAGTAAAAGCGGTCCGGCTCCAGTCGCAGGAACAACCTAATTTTTTTAATTGTTCTAAGATTAAATGGCCGTATTTTTTCTGCCAGGCCCAGGCCTTCTCCAAAAATTTTTCCCGACCTAAATCATAACGCGTCAGTCCTTGTTTTTTTAGTTCTTTTTCCACTACATTTTGAGTAGCAATACCCGCGTGGTCAGTACCCGGCAGCCATAAGGTTCGGTATCCCTGCATCCTTTTCCAGCGAATTAAAACATCTTGGAGAGTATTATTTAAAGCGTGCCCCATATGGAGTTCTCCGGTAATATTTGGCGGCGGAATGGCAATACTGTATTTCTTAGCTGTTTTTTTAACTTTAAGTTTGTCGGGATTAAAATAGCCCGATTTTTCCCAGCGTCGGTAAATTTTATCTTCGTTTTCTTTGGGATTGTATGTTTTAGATAATTCTTTCATTAATATCTAATATATAACAAAAATTACCCCTTTAAGCAACTAGTTTCAGATTAGCATTAGCTTGAATTTTTGACCAATCTCGCTTTTGTTTTTTGTAAAAAGCGGCTGTGGCAATCATGGCGGCGTTGTCCGTGCAGAGTTTCGGTTCGGGAATATAGAATTTGGTCTGAGGTAGTTGTTTTTTAATGGCTTGAGTCATTTGCCGGCGCAGTTCCTGATTAGCCGCTACGCCGCCAGACAGCATCACTGTTTTTACTTTATATTCTTTAGCCGCTTTAATTGTTTTTTTAACTAAAACATCAATAACTGCTTGTTGAAAGGAAGCAGCCATATCAGAAACAATAAGAGGACAGTCCTTTCGACTGCGCTTCTCGCCAGAGGCGAGGACGCAGTCAGGGGGACTGTCCTCGTCTTTCTTATATCTTAGAGACAGTTCCTGATATTGCTTCTTTACCGAATACAAAACCGCTGTTTTCAAACCGGAAAAAGAAAAGTCAAAGTCATTGGTCTTGAGCATTGGCCGGGGCAAATCAAAAGTCCGAGGATTACCTTTTTGGGCTTTTTGGGAAATAATCGGTCCGCCTGGATAACCGAGATTTAATAATTTAGCCACTTTGTCAAAGGCCTCGCCAGCCGCATCGTCCCGTGTCTCTCCCAGTAATTTATATTTCCCATGTCCTTTCATCAAGATTAATTGAGTATGCCCGCCACTAACCACTAAACATAAAATCGGAAATTCCGGTTTGGTAAAAGAAACAGTCCTTTTTAGTATTTGAGGGAGCCAATTAGCATAGATATGTCCTTCAATATGATTAATTCCCATAATTGGTTTTTGCCAAACATAAGCCAAGGACTTGGCAAAATTAGTGCCGACTAAAAGAGAAGGAATTAACCCCGGTCCAATAGTTACGGCAATCAGATCAATTTTTTTGGGAAGGCGATTCCTAAATCCTAGTCGGAGCGCTTCTTCTAAACAAGGTTTAATATTTTCCAAATGAGCCCGGGCGGCCAAATTTGGCACTACTCCGCCATAAGGGGCGTGAATTTTTATTTGCGAAGAAACGATATTAGACAAAATCCGGCAGCCCTGAGAGCTGCCTTCAATTAAAGCAATGCCTGTATCATCGCAAGACGTTTCAATGCCAAGAATAACCATATTTAATCAGTCTATCAACTTTCTTGATATTTTTCAATTTTTCTGCTAAAATGAGGTCAAACGGCCCCGTCGTCTAGTGGTTAGGACATCAGGTTTTCATCCTGGCAACAGGAGTTCGATTCTCCTCGGGGCTACTAAACAAAAAGCTATGGCTATTATAGATAAAAACGTTACAATTAAAAAGTTTCAGGGGTTTATTAAAGAAGTGTATGGATTATCTAATAATCGATATTTTAGTTTAGGAGATATGGTTATTAATATGGAGCGTTTTCTAATGAGAGGTCTTAAGGGTATTAGAAAAAAGAATGACCAAAAAACTAAAATAAATTTGCTACTTTCCTTAAGTTGGTTTATGTCAATTATGAATCGTCTTCATATTGATATTGAAGACGAAATTTGGAAGCGATTTCCTTATCTTTGTTCTTACTGTGGAACCTATCCTTGTCTTTGTAAAAAAGAAAAAGTTGAAAAAAGAAGAAAAGTTATTATTAATAACAAAAAACGTCCTAAAACTCTAAAACAATTCCAAAAGATGTTTGATGATATTTATCCATCATCTGCTCGGACATTAGAACATGCTGGAGTTCATTTAGCTGAAGAAGTAGGTGAGTTTTCAGAAGCAATTATGACCTTTAGAGGTGCTCATAAAGATGAAGATTTCAGTCGAGTGGAATTAGAAGCAGCTGATCTATCTTCGTGTTTAGTTGGTGTCTTTAATTCACTAGAAGAGGATATCGCTGATGGACTTGTTAAACTATATTCAAAAAATTGTCACGTTTGCAAAAAGGCACCTTGTATTTGCAGTTTTAAAGATATTATAGATTTTAAATCATAATTTTTAGAGAATTTTAAAAACTATTTAACTTTTTCTGAATTTAGTTAGCTCAGGAATTACTATATGCCATTTCTGGATTTCTTGGACTATAATTTTCAAATTCTCAAGACAGAAGACTACTAATTATGCTTCCCAAGGAAAAATATTATTTAAAGTTGGGCAAGGCAACAGATTTAAAAAGCCCGAAAGAGAGATGGCTCTATCGGGCTTTTGAGATTTTACCCGGTGCTTTAGCTTGGCTGACGATCTTGAGCGTTATTTTTTTGTCTTGGGCTAAGCCGGTCTGGGTAGCTTTCTTTATTATTACCTTTGATGTTTATTGGCTGATTAAGACCATTTATCTTTCTTTCCATTTAAGGGCTGGCTATAATCGGATGAAAAAACAAATGGCTATTAATTGGTTAGAAAAAGTTAAATCTATAAAAGATAAAAATTGGCAAGATATTTATCATTTAATCGTTATGCCGGTCTATAAAGAATCTATTGAAGTAGTGCGGCTGACTTTTGAAGCACTTCTTAATTGTGATTACCCTAAAGATAAAATGATAATAGTTTTCGGTATTGAAGAACGGGCTGGTCAGGAGGCAGTAGAGGTAGCTCGGGCCATAGAACAAAAATATGGCAGTAAGTTTTATAAATTTTTAATTACCGTACACCCAAAAAACATTGAGGGTGAGATGCCCGGCAAGGGCTCTAATATCACCTGGCAAGGACGACAAGCTAAAAAAGAGTTGATTGACCCTTTAAAAATTCCCTATGAAAATATTATAGTTTCCTGTTTTGATATTGATACGCAGGTTTATCCTCAATATTTTTCTGTATTGACTTATTATTATTTAACCATAAAGAATCCAACCAGAGCCAGTTACCAGCCAATTCCTATTTATAACAATAATATTTGGCAAGCGCTGGCTATTTCGCGGGTCGTGGCCACTTCCGGAACTTTCTGGCAGATGATGCAACAGATGCGACCAGAACGGCTTTCTACTTTTTCTTCCCAGTCATTAAGCTTTAAG
>CAYOWE010000012.1:0-12231 GCA_964407595.1 uncultured Candidatus Saccharibacteria bacterium
GCTGTTTTCGGATATTACATCTATGACCTAAGACGGAAAAATATGAAGTCCAAAACCCCAAAGATACTTGCCTGGACTCTTTCTTTCGTAATCTTAGCCAGCATTATCGTAGGTTTTTTCATTATTGGTACGCCGGCCGTCCAACGGTCAAAAAAGTTTGACGAACAAAGAATAGAGGATCTTCAAATGCTGCAGGGCCAGATTATTAACTACTGGACGCAAAAAGAAGTGCTTCCTCAAAACCTAGGCGCATTAGAAGACAGCATTTCCGGATTTGTTGTTCCCGAGGATCCTGATTCTGATTCGCCGTATGAGTATAATGTCATTGATTCTCTTTCGTTTGAATTATGCGCGATATTTAAAACCTCAAGCAATGATTTCGGTCCTACTTTTAATAAAGTAAGAGCTGTTTCGCCTCACGATTCATTTCAGCAGAACTGGGCTCATGAAGCAGAAAGGACTTGTTTTACAAGAATAATTGACCCTGAATTGTATAAATCTGGAAAGAATGTAGAAATACCTTATTAATCCATCTGTCCAAAAGTTCGAAAATTGTCTCGGTAGCGGAGCCAAGAAAAAAATACCAAGATAAACTTAATATTTTTTTGATATAATATTATAGAATATAATTATTAGACTATGGATCAAAAGAGATTAAGAACAATAAAATGGATTGCTAGGATAGCCGCACTTTTATTCTTCTTCGGAGGGCTGCTGTTTTATTTTGGCTATGGCAATCCGTTGCCGTTTATTAATCAAGAATACACCTGGTATGATAATCTTAGATTGATGACTTTTCCGTTAATGTTTATCGGATTGGCCTTGGGCTGGAAATACGAAAAAACCGGAGGTTATTTAATAACGATATCTTTATTAACGGGGTTTATTACATCCATCATTATTGGAGAAGGTTTTAGCCCGCACATGCTCTTACCTTTTTTGGTGGGTGTTTTGTATTTAATAGTTGGATATAATAAGCAGTCTTAAGAGTATTTATCTGTATACTTTGGGATAAGCAAATAGATTCTGACCTTGTTCAACATGCGGAGCAGAATTTTAAATACCGCCTTGCTAAAGAGACGGTTTTTTTGTATAATATCAAAAAAAGAGAGAGGAGGTGAAAATATGAAGTTCAAAAAAAAAATATATTTCGTCATCGGAATAATTTTAGTAGGGAGTTTTTGTCTTTCTAGCGCTCTGGCTGCTGAATTTAGAGCAGATAAAAAATGGGGGAATATAACTCTAGACAAAGATGAAAAAGTAAAGAATCTTTACACGGTTGGCAATATGGTTTCTATTGATGGTGATATTGAAAAGAGCTTGTATGTAGGCGGAAATGTTATTACCGTCAATGGCAATGTTGAGGGCAATATTTTTGTGGGTGGGAATACCGTGGTCATTCGGGGTAATGTTGGTGATAGTGTTCATGCTGGTGGCAGTAATATCCTTATTGAAGGCGAAATAGAGGAAGATTTGTTTATAGGCGGCGGCAACATTACTATATCAAAATCAGCTTCAGTCGGTGGCGATTTAATCATTGGTGGCGGAACAGTAGATATTCAAGGGCCAGTGGACGGCAATGTTTTATTAGGCGGTGGACAGGTAATTATTAATAGTAAAATTGGCGGTCAGGTTAAGGCAAAAGTTGAGGAACTAAAATTAGGTCCTCAAGCTGAAATTGCCAAAAACCTTGTTTATCGGTCGCCGCAAGAGGCCTCTATAGATGAAGGCGCCAAGGTTTTAGGAGAAACTGATTTCGAAAAGATAGAAGTCAAAAAGTCGAGTGCGTTTAAAAGCCGAGGAATGCTTTTTGGTATTTTGACTTTGGGCTTTTTGATTAAAATCTTAATGGGCATAGCTGTGGGATTGGTCTTGGTTTATATTTTCAGAAATATGGCCGAACGGGCTGTCAAAGAAAGTTTAGCTCATTTTTGGGCTAATCTTGGTCGGGGCTTCGCGGCTCTGATTTTAACTCCGGTAGCGGCTATTATTATTTTAATCACTGTTATCGGCGCTTGGTTGGCTGGATTAATTGGCCTTGCTTATATCCTCATGGTTTTCCTTTCTTTGGCTTTGGCTAATATCGCCTTTGGTAGTTGGCTGATTAAAGTGGTCAAGAAAAGAGACAAATATTTAGTTAATTGGCAGGCAGTAGTTTTGGGTGTTGTTGCTTTAAGAATTATTATTTTGATCCCGTTTATTGGTTGGTTAGTCGGACTTATCTTTATGATGATTAGTTTAGGAGCGCTTTACAGGATGGTTTATCAAAATGTTGTTTTGAAAAAGTAAAATATCCGAGAGGACGATAAAAATAGCCGCTTTTATTGAAGGAGAGCGGCTATTTTTAATGATTAAATATCGGATTTCTTTTTATTTCCAACAGATTCTAATAGTCTCTTTTTCTGGACAACTTAGCAAAAAATTGTTATAATTAATTAGCCATGTCCGTAGGGCATGTCATTTTTTTATTAAATCCAGAATTTTAATTTTATGGAAATCAGAAACATTGCCATTATCGCCCACGTTGATCATGGGAAAACAGCCATCACTGATGCCTTGATGCGTCAAACGGGAGCGGCGATTAACGAGTCCGTCAGTATGGACAGCAACGCGCTTGAAAAAGAGCGTGGTATTACAATTTATGCCAAAAATGCTTCCATGTTTTATAAAGGGACAAAGATTAATATCGTTGATACGCCAGGGCATGCGGATTTTGGTTCAGAAGTGGAACGCGTTTTACGGTCAATTGATTCGGTGCTTCTTGTTGTTGATGCGCAAGAAGGTCCCATGCCTCAGACAAAATTTGTTTTGAAAAAATCATTAGATATTGGTCTTAAGCCGTTGGTTGTTTTAAATAAAATAGATAAACCGGCTGCTCGACCAGAAGAAGTCGTTGAAGAAGTGATTGAGCTGTTTATGGAGTTGGGGGCCAATGATGATCAATTGAATTTCCAAACGGTTTATACTATTGGAAAAGACGGGATAGCTAAAAAGAAATTGGATCAGGATTCAGAGGACATGACGCCATTGCTTAATATGATAATAGAAAATGTTGCTCCAGCGCCGGCAGAAGTAGATAAATCATTACGTATGCAGTCGTTCAATTTGGATTACGACAACTACCTTGGTCGTTTAGCGATCGCTCGTATCTATGAAGGAACAGTGAAAGAAAAAGACCAACTCTTTATCAAACGAGTTGATGGAACAGTGCAAAAAGGGAAAGTAACTAAGCTTTTTACCTTTGAAGGTTTTACAAGAAAAGAAGTTCAACGCGCTGAGGCGGGAGATATTATTGTTGTCGCAGGATTTCCTGAAGTCAATATTGGCGATACAATGACAACAGATGAATCAGTTGATCTTTTACCGCACATTGCTGTTGATGAGCCAACTATTTCTCTTGGGTTCATGGTCAACAGTTCTCCTTTTTCCGGTCGGGAGGGAAAGTTTGTAACGAATTCACAACTGAAAAAACGATTAGAAAAAGAGCTAGAAGTAAATGTAGGAATTAAGATTGATTTTTCTCAAGCAGACCAGTATACCGTTTATGGGCGCGGAGAAATGCATATTGCTATCTTGCTGGAAAACATGCGCCGCGAAGGTTATGAAGTACAAGTTTCTCAACCACACGTGATTTTAAAAGAAGAAGATGGGCAAACCCTTGAGCCGTTTGAAGAACTCATTATTGATGTGCCAGGATCTCTGTCCGGTGTCGTTATTGAAAAGATTGCTAAGCGTAAAGGAACCATGATGGGAATGAAAACGCATCATGCCGACACCCGGCTAGTGTTTGAGATTCCAACACGCGGCCTGCTTGGACTTCGTTCGGAATTTATGACCGACACACGAGGGGAGGGAATTATGGCCTCGCGCGTTATTGGTTTTCGGCCACATGTGGGTGAGGTCAAACGCCGCGAAGTTGGTTCCATGATTTCGATGGTAACCGGAAAAGCTCTTGGTTATGCCCTTTATAACTTACAAGACCGGGGAACTCTTTATATTGGTCCAAATATAGAAGTGTATGAGGGCATGGTTATTGGGAATGTTAGTAAGGGAACGGACATGGCCGTCAATCCAACCAAAGGAAAGCACTTAACCAACATGCGCGCAGCTGGATTTGATGATGCTTTGAATTTAACGCCTCCGATGAAGCTTACCTTAGAACGCGGTTTAGAGATTATGGCTGATAATGAATTATTAGAAATCACTCCTCAGTCCGTTCGAATCAGAAAAAAAGTATTAAAGCAGTAGATTTTGAACATGTTTACTATAGTGGGAGCTTAAGTTCGATTTTAACTATCCCAAAAAAATATTTGAACTTCTATCACAAAAAATCGTCAAAAAGGCGACTTTTTGGTAAAATAAATATTATGATTAAGGTTGAAAATCTAACAAAGAAATTCGGTAATTTTACGGCAGTTGACAATGTCTCATTTTTTGTAAACAAAGGAGAAATTTTTGCTTTTTTAGGTCCAAACGGAGCAGGCAAAACAACTACAATAAGAATGCTGACAACCCTTTTAAAACCAACCAGCGGCCAAGTTCTTATTAATGGTAGCGACCCCGTTAGAAAAAAAAATGATGTTCGCCGTTCTTTTGGTATTGTTTTTCAAGACCCAAGCTTGGATGACGAATTGACGGCCCAGGAGAATATGGAATTTCACGGTGTTTTATATAATGTTCCAAAGGATATTAGGAAAAAAAGAATTGAGGAATTGTTAAAATTTGTGGAATTATGGGATAGAAAAAGCGATTTTGTAAAGAATTTTTCAGGAGGGATGAAAAGAAGACTTGAGGTTGCCAGGGGATTAGTTCACCATCCTAAAATACTTTTTTTAGATGAACCAACCTTAGGTTTGGATCCTCAAACAAGAAGTCATATTTGGAGCTACATTAAAAATTTAAACAAAGAAGAAGGAATGACGGTTTTTTTTACCACCCATTACATAGAAGAAGCAGACAAAGTTACTCAAAAAATTGCCATTATTGATCACGGCAAGATTATTATTCAAGGCACTCCTGAAGAGTTAAAACAGCAAACAAAAACCACTTCGTTAGAAGAAGCTTTTTTGACTTTTACGGGAAAAAATATCCGTGAGGAAGATGTCAATCCCGCAGAAAGAATGAGAATACGAAGAAGGATTTTCCGCCATTAATCTTAAAAAACTATGCAAATAATTTACATTCTTTGGTTAAGGCAAATTAAAAGATACTTTCGCTCTAAGGCAAGAATCGTAGGTTCTCTTGGCCAGCCGCTTCTATTGTTGCTTGCCTTGGGTTTTGGTTTTGGGCCTATCTACCAAAAAGCGGGTGGAGGAGATTATATTCAATTTTTAGCTCCAGGCATTATTTCAATGGGCATTCTTTTTACCGCTGTGTTTTCTGGTATTGAGATAATTTGGGATAAACAGTTTGGGTTTTTAAAAGAAACACTCGTGGCGCCAGTTTCCCGCTTAAAAATTATGTTCGGAAGAACTTTGGGAGGAGGAACGGTTGCCGTGATTCAAGGAATTATTATATTTATAATTTCTTTAATTATCGGATTTAGACCAATGAGTCTTCGTCTGTTATTGCTTTCTTTTATTTTTATGGCGCTTATCGCTCTTTTCTTTACGGCCTTAGGAACGGCTATCGCTTCAGTTTTGAAAGATATGCAGGGTTTTCAACTGATTATGAATTTTTTGTTAATGCCTTTATTTTTTCTTTCAGGCGCCTTATTCCCGCTTCAAGGATTACCCAAAGCGATTACGGCGGTTGCCAGAATCAATCCGCTTTCATACGGTGTTGACGGTTTGCGAGGAACGTTAGTAAACGGTGCTCATTTCGGATTATTAACTGATTTTTTGGTTTTGAGTATAATAACAATTATAATATTAGCGATAGGCAGTTTTCTTTTTTCTAAAATAGAAATTTAATTTTTAATATCCAGCATCATTTTGTGGAAGGCGAGGCCCGAGCCGAAGGCGAAACCCTCCAGCAATATATTTTGGCGCGGGACGGGTTTCCACAATCACATGGACAGGAAAAACTTCTATCTTAAAAAAATAGGCAGCCGGGGGAAAATTGTTATTTGGTTGGTAGATGGCATTAAGATTAGACGTGATTTAGATAAAGAATTTACTAATTTCGGTCAACATTTTTGTTTTCCTTTTATTCCCAAATATGAATTTTGGATAGACAGGGAAGCAGTCCCCAACGAAAGACGCTTTTTTATTGATCATCTTTTGATTGAATGGCAGTTAATGAAAAAGGGGTATCCCTACTCTAGGGCTTTTAGATTAGCTGATGAAAAAGAGCTCTCCGAAAGAAAAAAAGCAGGAGATTTTAAAAAAGCAATGAATGAAAAGGGCGTTCTTTCAGTTGATAAGGTTCACTGCCGACTTCTAGAAACAATAAATAATAAAATTTCCATTTGGCTTGTTCGCGGGCGGTTAGTTAGAAGTGTTTTTGATGTTAATTTTACAGAAGGAGGCCATGATTTGGTTTATAATTATATACCTAAAAATGAAGTTTGGCTGGATAACGATGTTTTAGCTAAAGAAAGAGCCTATATTATATTACATGAACTCTATGAACGTTCTTTGATGGAACAAGGCCTCGCTTATTCAACGGCGCACAGAAAGGCAAGCGATATTGAATGTCGGGCTAGACACGACAAAGAGAAACTTAGGGAAAATTTGGCGAAAGTTCGATAATTTTATCCCAATCTAAGATTCTAAACGCGTCCCATCAGGGGAACCAAAACAAAAAACAGGGCTAAACCCTGTTTTTTTGTTTACTGAAATAGTTTTATTTGATTATTTCTTTTCAATGTATTTTATTATTTCTTTAGCTACATTGAGGCCGGTGACTTGATCGAAGCGCTTGAATTGGGGGGAGCGGTTGATTTCTAAGATTCTTAATTGACCCTTTTTGTCGGGCATAATATCTAGACCAGCTAGTTCAATGCCTAGGGCCTGGGTTGCTTCAAGGGATATCTTTTTTAGAGCTGGTGATAAGCTAAACTTTTTCGCCCGTTGACTTAAAGGAATCTTAGGTCGGTCTTGGCAATGAAGCGAGAGTCGTTCCATAGCCCCTAATACTTTGTTACCTAAAACTAAGGTGCGGTAATAATATTTGGCCGGATACCATTCTTGAATTAAATAACGATCTAGTTGCTCTTCTTTCTTAAAAAAATTAAATAATTCTTCTTGGGAGTCAAAACGGAAATTACTCCGACCATGCATTTCTTTAATATGTTTAATAATGAAAGGCGGTTTAATTTTCTGGACGGCCTTTTTAAGATTGGCAGAGTTGAGAATGAAGAAAGTAGTTGGTTGGGGAATTTGTTTAGCCCAAAGCCGACTGTGCATAAAAAATTTATGATATTCATAGTTGCCTTGGGCCAGAATTTCATCAATTACTTTCCTTTTATTGTCCTCCATATATTGAGCAACAATTTTTGCCTCAATAATATGCTGGCTAATAGCCCGGAATAAAATCGCTTCAAAATTTTTAATATCTTGATTAGCTGGCGTAGTAATAGCTAAATTCTCTTGACCTTGAAAAATCAATTTGGCCAAAGGAACTATTTCAAGCTGATGACCTCTTTTAAGGGCGGCTTCTTTTAGTAATTGGCTCTCTTTTGATTTATTAGAGCCGATAATAAGTATTTTCATAACTTGAAGATATATTTTAAGATTTCTCTGGTTACATTTTCTGGTTTTCCTATGTCCGGGCAATGATGAAGATAGATATCTGGTCGGCCATTAATCTCAATAAATTTTATTTTTTGTTTTTTTGGTGATTTAGCCAGGTCTTCGGCTATAATATCTAAACCAGCTAATTCTAAACTGGTCACTTTGACTGCCTTCAGACACATTTTTTTTGTTTCTGGATGAAGCAAGGATAAGGAGATGTTTTCAATTTGTCCCCCCTGGCTAGTTTTTGAATGTTCTTTTAAAAATAATTTTTGGTTAATTGGCAAAATAGAGCTGAAAGAAAATCCTTGTTTTTTAATTAGATCTTTCATTTCTTGGTCAATAATGATTTGGCGCTTTGTTTTCCTTTCTAATTCTTTAATCAATCTTTTTGTAGTTGAGTGACTATCGCCAGTTAAAAAAGGAGGAATAAGCTGGGCGATGCCCAGGATTTCATCTTTAAGGACCAAAATCCGAAATTCTTTGCCTCGGATAAATTCTTGGATAATAACCGCTTCCGTGAGAAGGTTTGAAAATAGATTTTTCAAAATCGAAAGGGCTTTTGGTAAATTAGAAATATTGACCCAGAGATTTCTGCTTTGACTGGCTCGGGCGTCTTTGATGACCAAAGGGAAGGGAATCTTTTTTATCTCTCTTGTTGCCTCTGGGAAAGAAAAAGCGGTAACTGTCTGGGGAATAGGAATATTATTTTTTTGCCAGAAAAAATAAGATAAGTCCTTAAAGAGAGGAATATTTCTTGTGCCGAACCGATTCAGGTTAATTCGAAGATTCCCTTGGACTAAAAATTTCTTTGAATCCTTAGTTAATTCAATAAGTTTTCGTTTCGGATAAATAATTTTTGCTTTTAGGCCGAGTTTTTTTGCTTCTCGAATAATAATTTCTGTATTTTTATCCTTTTTTATCATTTTATACCTCGTCTTTCTTTAGCTTTTTCTAAAACTCTTTGAGTCATAAAGACGTTTTTAGCTGGGTCAACCAAGAATCTTTTTAAATCTTTACGGCCGATAATAATATCGTATTTCATTTCGCTGCGGTCAGCCATAAAGGCCTCGGTGCCGACTAATCGTTTATCTAAAACAAAAGAAAGATTAATAATTGGTCTTTCTTCCATGCCTAAAGCCCCTCTGACTTTTTTATAGCCGATTATTTGGTCAACTTCTAATTGTTTAGCCAAAGTATGACAAATAGTTGTCCGGTAAGCCCCCGTATCAATTTTGGCCATAGTCGGATATTTATTTTTTTCAGCGTCAAGAATCTCAACTAATTCATTAATGCCAATCATTTTACGGCCGGAGATTTCTTCTAATTCTTCTTCAATTTCTCCGCCAAAAAGGTTTTGAGCAATTTTAACTCCCTTGGAGATAGTTTTAACCCTAAGGCCCTTAACTCTTTGGAGGCGGTCTTTAAGGGAAGCTAAATTAGCAATTTGGATAGATAAGCCTGGTCGGGCATTAAGTTCTAAGATAATTGGACCCTTATCTCGGTCAATGGCAATATCCACTCCTAAAAAACCAATTTTAGAGACCCGTTGAGCTTGAATAGCTAGTTTTAAATTTTCTTTCCATTCAGGGATGGCTATGCCGCGAAGGAGCAATCTGGTATCAGGAATGTATTCAATCGAGCGGTCGTTTTGGATAGCCGTAGTTGTTACACCACTGCCTAAATCAATGCCTACGCCAATGCCGCCTAAGTGCAAGTTGGCTTTACCGCCGGATTCTTTGGTGGGCAAGCGTAATTCAGCCATTACCGGAACTGAATTATAGACGATGATTCTAATGTCGGGAATTCCTCGATAAGAATAAACTTTTAAAAATTTAGACAATTTAATCCGTTCCTCGAAAAAGGCCTCGTCAGGCAAGCTAGTCATAGAGAAAATTCCTTCCAAAATATTTAAAATATGGTTTTGCAGATCTTTGATTCGGATTTGTTTTTTATCAGCTTTAATCCAGGGATAAGGAAATTTTTTCTTGCGGCCATAGACAATAAGAATGCCTTCGCCACCCAGGCCTCGGTTTGGTTTTAGGGCAAAAGCTGAAGGTAAACTAGTCCAATCAAAATCTTTAATTTCTTTAGGATGTTGGATGATTGAGTAAGTTTGTAAAACCGGTAAACCGGCTTTTTTTAAAACCCTTTTAGCTAAAAGTTTATTATCGGCAATACGAATAGCCCTCAAAGAATTAGAGGGCCGTAAATAAGCTAAATTTCGGGCGTTGGCGCCCAAGACATATTGAGATTTTTTAATGAAATCAAACATAGGGTAGGTTACTTTTTTCCAGGCAATTCAGTGTGTTTAATCACTTCTCTAAAACGCCAATATTCAGAAAGCCGCAGGCTGGTCCATCTCCCTAAAAGGATATTGACAATAATAGTTCCTAAGATAATCCAGAGAGGGATATTAATAATTTGATTTTGCAACCAGGACCAACTGGCTACCCTATAACAAATTATTGAGAGCAATAATGTTTCAATAGTCACGATGATGGCCTTTTTAACCCTTCTTTCAATTTGAACGGCTACGAATCTTTCGATTAAGGCAACCATCATCAATGTAGCAAAGATTGAAGTAGTGACTAAATCTTTTTGACCAGAATAAGCGCCCGCTAAAAAGAGAAGAAGAATAGCCAAGATAACCGCGATTAGAATAATAGCTATGCGGGGCAAATAAAGCAGGCGGATATGTCTAACTAGTAATCTCATTAAAGTGCCTATTAATAAAATAGTCATGAAAATAATCAGACCATTCTTTAAACCAATAACTAAAAAAGCAAAAGCAATAATTAAAGGAGTGTAGATATCAAGTCCTTTAATACCAATAACTTGGCGGCTAAAAGCAATAACTGTGGCCATAATGGGCAGCATCAAAAGAAGGACAAATGTTTCTTGGGGGATGCCTTGATTAATTATAAATTGGGTAATAAAAGACATAAATTTAACGAAGTGAATGAGCGCAACAAATGGCAGCGGCTAAAGCATCAGCCGCATCATCCGGTTGAGGTATTTCTTTTAAATTAAGTAACACTTTAACCATTTGCTGAACCTGTTTTTTATCAGCTCGGCCATAGCCAGTGACCGCTTGTTTAATTTGCAGGGGAGTATATTCAACAACTTGCGCTTTCGTTTGGGCAGCGCTGGCTAAAATAACGCCTCGCGCCTGACTGACTTTAACTGCTGTCTTAAGATTCTTAAAAAAAAAGATATCTTCCACAGCTATTCTTTTCGGTTTATGTTTCTTGATCAGTTTAGTCAGTTGCTGGTCTATCTTTTTAAGTCGCTCGGCTGTCGAGAATTTCGCTTCGGTTTTAATGCATCCGTAATCAATAATTTTTAATTTATCCGGTAATTTCTTAATAAGACCATATCCGGTCGCGGCCGTGCCCGGGTCAATTCCCATGATTATCATAATTTTTAATCTTTTATATTAGAATAGATTTCCTGAATATCCTCATTTTCATCTAAGGCCTCAAAAAGTTTTTCTACTTGCCCTTTGGTTTTTTGGTCAATTTCTAAAGGATATTTAGCCAGCCAATCCTCGTCTTTTTTATCAAAAAGATATTTAACACTGCCGCTGTTAGCTAATTTGCCGCCAAAGCGGCTCAAGATGTATTTAATTTCCGCCAAAGTCCGATTCTTATTATCAGTAATTCCTTCAATAATTAAAGCTATGCCAGCTGGTCCATAGGCCTCATAAATAAATTCTTCCATTTTAACTCCTTCCAGCTGGCCAGTACCCCGCTTAATCGCTTTTTCAATATTGTCCTTGGGCATATTCACTTCTTTGGCCTTTTCAATAGCTAATTTTAATTTAGGGTTAGTTTCTATGTCGCCGCCTTTTTCTTTAGCCGTTACGCTAATCAAGCGGGATATTTTACTGAAAATTTTTCCCCGTTTAGCATCAACCGTATCTTTCCTATGCTTAATTGTTTTTGAATGACTATGACCCGACATAATACTTTAATGATACTCTTGATTAAGAAGGGGTGTCAATGAAAAAGGACGTCTTTATAATATTATTTAGCCCACCTTTTTGTTATTAGTTTTGCTAATTGCCCTAAGGCAATTAGCAGGATAGCCAAAGCGCCATAGGTGATAATTGGATGATTATAAAACCAATAACAAATATTCTTTCCAAAAAAGGAATCATCTGCGCAATACACAGGCATAATGACAGTAATACTATATATAATAGCCATGCCAATAATAATTGAAATTATTTTATTCATTTTATTATTCTCTTTTTTAGCCGGATTAAAAACCAACTCACCAGCAATGAACCAGAAATGATAATGGAAAGAGTTAGGATTAAATTAGCTTTCTGGCTTGATCGGCTTGTTTGGGCTAAAGAAGCGGCTTGTTGGGACGAGAATTCAATTAATCCTTTGGCTATTTCATCCACTGATTGGTCTGATTGGCTATGGTTGAGGGTTTCCTTCTCGCTGGGAGTAAGATTCTCAGCTTCGGAAAGAGTAGAAAATTCTTGGCTCTGACTAAGATTGACTTTGGCTAAAATTTCCGGTGTTTCTTGAGTTTGTTCAAT
>CAYOWE010000013.1:0-11873 GCA_964407595.1 uncultured Candidatus Saccharibacteria bacterium
ACTTAATATCAGAATTATCACTACTCGAAAAAGGATGATGTAGTCTTTCAGCTGCTCGAGGAATAGTTATTGTTTCTCCTTTAGTTTTAATAGTCCATCCAGTAATATTAATTGTCTGGTCATCACCATTCCGCAGCACTAAATAATCTTTTCTAAAATCATCTTCATTAGCATAGACATTTCTGATTTCCACCTTTTGATAATAAGGAGAAACGCCTATTTGAAAATTTAAAGAAGCCGGACTGGGATCAAGATAACCTTGTTCGTTTTTAGCCCGAACATAAAAAGTATATGTTTTGCTTTCTTCGGACAGATTATAGGTTTCCGTATCACTGGAATACTGATTACGCCATCCGGTATCATGGCCAACTAAATAAGTCTCAAAAGATAAATCACTGGTCTCGCCTAAAGGATTGATTCCTGAATATTTAAAAGTCACTTCAGCTGTTTCTAAAGTTTCTCCTTCTTCTGGTCCTTGAAGAATTATTGTTTGAGGATACCGACTTGGCTCTGACAAAGTTATATTATCGCCTTGTTTAAGGCGATTTAATTTCTCATCGTCAATTTGATAAATATAGCGCCAGCCAAAATTATTCCTTTCAAAAATCCAGGGACTAGGAAGCCAACGCCGCTGGCCTAATTCAATTAGATAAACTTCCGGACCAGAACCTTTTAATAAAGTTCCTTCAGGGTAATCACTGTATTTGTTTAAATCATCTCCCTGTGGATAACTATCTAAAAGAGTATCAGAAATAGTTTTAATATTAGTCCATTTGTATCGGCGATATTCAAAAGTTTCCGTATCAGGAATCCAGCGTTTAACGCCATTTTCCAAAATATAAACTTCCGGGCCAATTCCCTTGATTAAATCAGCTTTAGGCAGATAGGCCTGACCAGCTAAAGCTGTATTTTCAGGAACTCGGACTGCCTGAAAAGCTATTCCTAAAAGAATTAGGAACAATAAGATAGAAATTGTTTTTATCTTCGCCACATATTGATTATACACTTTGTTTTATGGTAAAATCAAGAAAGATAAGAAAAAATGAAATTAAGGATAAAATTCAACAATAAAATAACTAACATCTTAGCTGGTTGTCTGTTGGTCTTAATGTTCTTCTTGGCTTTTTTGAGCATGCAGGATGATTCAGCCACCATGGACGAACAGGCCCATATCCCGGCTGGCTATTCTTATGTCAGCCAAAAGGATATGCGAATTAATCCAGAACATCCGCCTCTGTTAAAAGATTTGGCTGGTCTATCTGTCTGGCTTGGCTCAAAATTAACGGCTAGCCCTATTAATTTCCCCAGCCAAATTAAATCCTGGCAAGAAGGTATCAATGACCAATGGGAATTTGGCAATGTTTTTCTTTACCAAAGCAACAACAATGCTGACCAAATTATTTTCTGGGCCCGTTTACCCATGCTCTTAATCATGCTCGTTTTGGGATTTTATATTTTCCGATGGGCTAAAGAGCTTTATGGAAACAGAGCTGGTCTGCTGGCTCTTTTCCTTTATTCTTTCTCGCCTACTTTTTTAGCTCACAGCCGCTATGTGGCTACTGATGTGGGAGCCGCCGCCGCCTTTTTTATTGCTACCTATTATTTGATTAAATGGCTTCGGCAATCAAACAAAAAGAATTTAATTAAAGCCGGTTTGGTTTTTGGCCTGGCTATGTTGACCAAATTCTCGTTAGTTTTGCTTATCCCATATTTTACTTTTTTAGTGGTAGTTTGGGCTTTTATCAAGCCGCTGTCACTACAAACAACTAAAAATGAAGCGATCTCAAAGAACGCTACAAGATTGCCGCGTCGCTCTCTTCGCTCGCTCCTCACAATGATAATTGGTCTTCTTCTTATCGGAATAATCGGTCTGGCCTTAATATGGCCCGTTTATTTATTCCATACTTGGGATTATCCATTAGAAAGACAATTATCTGATACTCAATTTCATTTCCGTGATTTTGCCGTAAAACAGGTGTCTAATCCAGTCATCTGGATGGCTGACAAGCCCCTGTTTCGTCCTTATGGACAATTTTTCCTGGGACTTTTAATGGTTCTACGCCGAGCCACTGGCGGCAATACTACTTATTTCTTAGGCGAGGTCTCTAATATGGGCTGGTCTTATTATTTCCCGATTGCTTTTCTAATTAAAGTACCCTTGTCTTTCCTTGTCTTAATCTTACTCACTTTATTTTCGGCTGTTTGGCTAATCAAAAAACCTTTCTGGCAAAGACCCGTTCAAAGATTCTTTCAATGGACAAAAAAATATTTTACAGAATTCGCCTTAATTTCTTTTTTAGCGCTTTATTGGGCAACCAGTATCACCAGCAATCTTAATATTGGCATCCGTCATATCTTGCCTACCTTTCCCATTCTTTATCTTTTAATCAGCGGTCAAATTACCAAATGGCTGAGTTTTTCTTTTTGGCCTATTTTAGAAAAATTCAAACTTACCCCAAAAGACATCAGCCGGACTATCAAAACAAGCATCTTCATCTGTCTAAAAACTTATTTTAAATATTTAATCTTGATTATCTTGCTCACCTGGTATGCTTTCGGGACAATCAAAGTTTATCCCCATTTCTTGGCCTATTTCAACGAAGCAGTTGGCGGAGCAAGTAATGGCTACAAATATGTAAATGATTCTAATTTGGACTGGGGACAGGATTTGAAACGACTAACTCGATTCGTGGAAGAAAATAAAATCAATAAAATTTATCTTAATTATTTCGGCGGCGGGTCAGCAAAATATTATCTGGGAGAAAAATTTCAAGATTGGTGGGGCGACCGCAACCCAGCTGATTTACCGCCCCATAGTTGGCTGGCTGTTTCGGCTACTCTGCTCCAAGGCGGTCGCGCTTTGCCAGCGCCCGGTTTTAACCAAAAAACCGACTACTATAATTGGCTGAACCAATACGAGCCGGTCACGATAATTGGTCATTCAATTTTTGTTTATTACATAGAATAACGAAAAAAGTCATTCAAGGACTGTAATTCAGGGACTGTCCCTGAATTACAGTCCTTGAATTCTATCTATAATACACTCTTCCCTCTATCCTTAAATCAATATATTCCAAGGAAGGCCAGTTTTCCTTAATCTCTTTTTCTGAAGCCATTTCCAGCGCTTTAAGCTGCGAATCAACTGAATAAGTCGGATTAAAATAAATCTGACATCCTTGAACAGTTCTTATTCTTAAATCTTCCGGAGAGATTATTTTAAAATCAAGTATCTGCCAAGACGGTCCAGTGACCGTCTTTATTTTTGGCAATTTTTTATCAATCGTTAAAATAAAATCAATTATCTCTGGAGAAACAACCTCGCTTCTCAAATCAACTAACTGTTTTTTAGAACTAAAAATATTCAAAACCAGGCTGCCGCTGATTAAAGGAGATTCCTTAAAAACAATCCCCTCTTTGTCTATATAAAAACATTTTTTAATTTTTGGTTCTTCTTTAAGGGCTTGATTCTGAGATTCTACGACCTCATCAGGTGTCGTGGTTGAAAGGTCAGTCATTGATTGCATTTCTTCAATCTGACACCAGATACCAATACTTTTCCTTTTTTCTATAATTATCTCTATTGTTGCCCCGGCTACCTTATTTAAAGAAGCTAAAGCACCAAGACGAGGTAATTTTTTATTTACCACCACTGTTTTAATTTCAGGAAAACTCTCCAAAATATCCTCTTCAATTTTATCATAAGGCGCTAAGATAATGCTTTTTTGAGGAATAAATTGCCAAAATTTTTCCTCCAAGTTGTTTTGAACAATCGAGGACAGAACATTCAGGGACTGTCCTTCAGATACAGTCCTTAATTCAAGGACTGTATCTGAGAGATAGTCCCTGAATTCTTCCCTAAATTCAATTTTCTCTATCCATAAAACAGGTGACCAGATAAGAAAATAAGCTAAGCCGGCTAGCAAACAAAAAAACAACCCTCCAAAAATTTTTCTCTTGAGGGAAGAAGTTTTTTTCTTCTGAAAGCGAGTTTTTTTCATAACGGCATACAGGGACAGTCCCTGATCATCCGATTTTTTTCATTCCATTCATATACTTCCGTAAAACTTTGGGGACTTCAATACTGCCATCTTTCTGCTGATAATTTTCAATAATAGCTAAAATTGACCGTTGAGCAAAAGCTGTTCCATTCAAAGTATGAACGAACTTTACACCGTCTTTGCTTTTGTACCTAATATTCAACCGCCTTGCTTGAAAATCAGTACAATTGCTGGTTGAATGGGTTTCGCGATATTGATTTTGTCCCGGCATCCAGGCCTCAATATCATAAGTAGAAACTGAAGGCGCTGCTGTATCTCCAGTACATAAATGAACTACCTGGTAAGGAACCTCTATTAATTTCATCAACTTTTCCTGCATTGATAATAAGAATTGATGTTCTTCTTTTGATTTTTCTGGTAAGCAAAAACTAAACATTTCTGCTTTATCAAACTGATGAACCCTTAGAATTCCTTTGGTATCTTTACCATAAGCGCCGGCTTCTCGCCGAAAACAAGTTGAAAAACCAACATATCTTTTAGGTAAATCTTTTTCTTTTAGAATTTCGTCCATGTGCATAACGCCTATTGATTGCTCGGAAGTACCAACTAAATACAAATTGTCTTTTTCTAAATGATAAACTTCGTCTGCCCCTTGGTCTAAATAACCCATGCCGGCCATTGGCTTTTCTTTAAGCATGACTGGCGGAATCACTGGAATGAATCCCTTCTTTGTTAAAATTTCAAAAGCCAATTGGATTAAAGCAAATTCCAATAAAGCTGCCCCGCCTTTAAGATAACCAAAACGAGTACCGCTGACTTTAGCCGCTCTTTCTATGTCAATAATATCCAGTTTTTCGGCAACGACTAAATAATCCTTGGGTGAAAAATTAAGTTTCGGCTTTTTGCCCTCCTTGCGCAAAACCTTATTTTCTTTTTCGTTCTTACCTTCTGGTACATCATCAAGCGGCAAATTAGGAATTTTCTTCATTAAACCAATAAATTCCCTTTCTGTTTTGTCCAATTCTGGCTCTAATTTTTTTATTTTATCTTTAATCTCTTTAGCTTTTTTACGCTGCTCATCATCAACTGCCTGCTGACTAAATTTATTTTGTTCTGATTTGAATCCCTCTATTTCCTGAAGCATTTGCCTTCTTTTTTTATCCAATTCCAAAAGATAATCAATGTCGCACTTGACCTGTTTCTTTTGACAGCCATCTTTAACCTTATCCGGATTTTCGCGAATGAATTTTATATCAAGCATGGTTTCAAGAACTGCTATTCAGGGACTGTCCCTCTAATACAGTCCTTCAGGGACTGTATTAGAGGGACAGTCCCCTTATTTCTTTATTTAGATTTCATCAAGGGAAACAGAATTGACTCTCTTAAGCTGCGTGCCTTGGTTAAAATAACTATTAAGCGATCTAAACCCAAGCCGAAGCCGGCTGATGGAGGCATACCATATTCTAAAGCCTCCAAAAAATCATTATCTAAGGGCTGGGTTTCTTCATCTCCTTTTTTACGCAAAACTTCCTGCGCTTTAAATGCTTCTCTTTGTTCTATGGGATTATTTTGCTCTGTAAAGGCCTTGATTAATTCCATTCCCTGAACAACTCCCTGAAGCGCCTCCCCATTTTTACATAAAGGAATATTGGGTATATGTAAAACAAAAGTTGGTTTCTTAATCTTAGCAAAACTTTCTTTTTCATCGCCGTTTTTAACAATATCTTTGTATTCAACCCGAGACCACTTTTTAGGAAAAACTTTAGGATCAATATAATGCATTAGTTCTTCCATAAACTCCATTAAATTATTCCAATCCCAATAAGCCGCGTAACACTCCAACATAGTAAAATCGGGATTATGCTCTCTGTCCATTCCTTCGTTTCTAAAACATCGTCCAATTTCAAAAATTCTTTCAAAGCCGCCCACCAATAATCTTTTTAAATATAATTCCGGAGCGATTCTTAAATATAAATCAATATCTAATGTATTAAGATGCGTTTTAAATGGTTTAGCGCTAGCTCCGCCGTACAATAGCTGTAAAATCGGCGTTTCTACTTCAATAAATTCATGCTCATGCAAAAACTTCCTTATTTCTTTAACAATTTCGCTTCGTTTTTCAAAAATTTCTTTGACCTCTTTATTCATTAACAAGTCCAAATATCTTTTACGGAATCTTTCTTCTACATCTTTTAGACCCTGCCATTTTTCCGGCAAAGGAGAAAAACTCTTGGCTAGCATCTGATAATCCTTAACCAGAAGAGTTTTCTCACCTTTCTTAGTCAAAAATAAAGTTCCTTTAGTTTCGATAAAATCGCCTATATCAAAATTGGCTAAGAAAAATTTGTATTTTTTCTCGCCTAATTCGTCTTGTTTTAAGTAAATCTGTAATCTGGCTGAACCATCTTCAATATCTCCAAAGGTAGACCCACCGTGCTCCCGAATAGTCCGCAACCGACCAACCAAAATCGTTTCTTTTTCTTCAGCCATTAACTGCTCAAAATTATTAATCGCCTTCTGACAAGTATGAGTCCGTTTAACTTTGGCCGGATAAGGATTAAGACCCTCTTTTCGAATATTGGCCAGTTTTTTTAATCTGGTTTGTTTGATAGCGTTAATTGAAGACATAATTAATCCCAAATTTTATTTAATCCTGACAATCTTATACTTCACTTTCTTCTTTGGTGTTTCTACTTCAATTATATCACCAACCTGATGACCAAAAAAGGCCTGACCCAAAGGTGATTCATTAGAAATTTTACCCTGACTTGGTTCAGCTTCATGAAAGCCAACAATAGTAAAGGTCTGCCTCGCCTGCAGGCGGGACTGTCGTTTGGCAAAGAAACCCTTAACCGAATTGTTTTGGTCTATTAATTTCGCTTCAATAATTGAACCTATCTCAACTTGCTTCTGTTTTTTTCTACTTGGTCTAATCAGAGCGGCTTCCTTAATAATTTCCTCTAATTCTAAAATCCGTCCTTCATTAAATGCCTGAGCTTCTTTAGCAGCGGCGTACTCAGCATTTTCGCTTAAATCGCCTAAATCCTTAGCGTGCTCCAATCGTTGAGCAATTTCCTGGCGTTTAATCGTCCTTCGTTCTTCTAATTCTTTTTTTAATTTTTGGCGCCCTTCGGCTGAAATATACTTCATGACTATTTTATCCAATCCGCCTGAGGCGGATTGGTGATTAAAATTGCCACCCAGCCCTCTAAGCTGTAATTTAGCAATAATTAAGTATTGATAAATATAAATTACTTTTTGACTCTATGCCTTAGAAATAAAGCACAGAGGGCTGGGTAAGGGTTTTCTAACTAAATTTCTTTCAGAAATTTTGAGAAAGCCCTTTACTAAAATACCATTCTAAAACTTCTTTGGCAACTGGTATAGCAACTCGGTCTCCTGAACCGCCGCCTTCAACTAAAATAGTTAAGACAATTTGCGGTTCTTCATAGGGAGCATAACCAACAAACCAAGCATGAGTTTCTCCTCTGGTGCCAAATTGAGCCGTGCCGGTCTTGCCTGCCACCTTGACTGCTAAATCAGCTAAAGCGCGGGCTGAACCAGTTAAGACGGCTTGGCGCATTCCTTCTTGAACTGTTTTTATGTTTTCTGATTTAATAAATTCTTGTCGGATAATTTTAGCCGGAATATCTTCCACTATCTTTTTCTTCGAGTCAACAATTTTATCAACTAATTGCGGTTGATACAAAATACCGCCATTAACTAAACTGACTATGGCTGAAGTGAGCTGCAAGGGAGTAACTAAAACATCTCCCTGCCCAATGGCCAAATGATAAGTATCGCCAAGATACCAATCTTCGTTTGGCTTAGCTTTTTTCTTCCATGCCTGGTCTGGAATCAAACCAATTCCCTCATGAGACAAATCTATTTGAGTGGCCTCGCCTAAACCAAAATATTGAAGATATTTTTTAATTCGGTCAACCCCTAAACCATCTATCTGACCATAGCCGCCGCCGATAGTATAAAAAAAGACATTACAGGATTCGGCAATCCCTTTAATTATATTAGTTAAACCATGAACTTTCCAATCGGGATAATGATAAATAATTTGAGGATCATATTGATTGGCAATACTTAACCCCCCCTGACAATTAATCTGTTGTTCAGGTTTGACGATTTTTTCTTCCAAGGCGGCCGCGGCAATCAGCGGTTTGATGGTTGAACCAGGAGGATACTGACCAGTCAGCGCTCGATTTAAAAAAGGGTCATTCGGATCATTTTCTAAAGCAGCTAAATCTGCTTGAGAAATCCCTTGAGCAAAAAGATTATTATCAAAACTAGGCAAACTAACTAAGGCCAGAATACCGCCATTTCGCGGGTCTATAGCGATAGCCGCCGCCTTTTTTTTGGAGCCCAACTGATTAAGCATTTTTTCCAAACCCTGATAGACCTTTTTCTGTAATTCTTCATCAATATGAAGAATCAGGCCTTGACCGGACTGAGCTGGCTTAGTGGCTAATAAGCTTTGTGTTTTACCTGAGAAATCTACCTCTATTTGTTCTTGACCGGGTTGACCCCGCAAAATAGATTCATATTGTAATTCTAAACCAATCTTGCCAATCTGGTCATTTAATGAATAATCAGGATGTTCCTCTAAGTCAGTCGGACTAACTTGACCAGTATAACCTAAAAGGTGGGCGAAATAAGAAGCAGACATATATTGGCGACGAGGATTTTTTTCCAGACGCCAGCCGGGCCAATCCTTAAGCAAACTTTCTAAGATTAAGGCAGCTGACCGCTCAATATTTTTAGCTAAAACTAACTGACTAACTTGACCCTGGGCCTCGGCTATTTTTTGTTCAAGTTCTTCTTTTTGGAAACGGGATTTCTCCTGGGGAAGTTCTCCCTCCAAGATTTTGGCCACTTTCTCCAAAATTTCTTCTTGAACTGAAGGCGGATTATCTAAAAAATCATTTAAATTAACCGCCAAATCAAAACTGGGAACATTATAGACCAATGGTTGCTGAAAACGATCGTAAATAATGCCGCGAGGAGCCGGCAAAGAATAAATTCTTAATCGATTACCTTGAGCTAAATTCTGATAATATTCTCCCTTGATTACTTCCAGATGACCAGCCTGCAGCAATAATCCCGTTAAACAAACAATAATAAAAGCATAGAAAAGAAAAAAATTACGGCGCTTAATCGGCTGCTCTAATCTCCCCTTATCTTCTAAAGAACGGATGGCTTCAGCATCCAAGAAAATTTCTTCTGCTTCAATATCCTCTCGCGCCTTGTTTTTGATAAAATATTTTTTTAATTCCATAAAGGAGGAGCAAGGCAAATAAGTTATAAGCAACGACTAAAAACAAAGTAATTAAATAATCCCAAGAAAAAATATTAGAATAAATAACTTTTTGGCTAAGATTGATTAAGATAAATAATTTAGCCATAGCGATTAAAATAAAATTATAAAATAAACTACCCAAAGCAATCAAAGCAGCGACCAACCAAATTTTAGCTCCTGAAAAAACACTCCTGTTAAACCAATAAATTAAATAAGCGGTAATTAATAAACTTAAACTAATCAAGCTAAAAGGCAGACCTGAGAATAAATCTAAAAAAAGACCAGCTAAAATTACCAGCCACCATATTTCTTGAAAATCTTTAAAAATAACTAAAAACAAAATTAAAACTAAAACTAAATTGGGAGTTACCCCGCCGAGAGCTAAAAAAGGAACCAGTGTTGTTTGGAAAATTACTGCTAATAACAAAATTATAATAGTAAAAAAGGATTTCATAGAAGCTTACGAGTATTGCATACAGGGACTGTCCCTAAGATACAGTCCCTCTTAAGAAGGACTGTATCTTAGGGACAGTCCCTGATTATTACTTAATTATAAAAACTTTGTCTAATTTCTTAAAATCAACGGCTGGTTTAATTTTAGCCTCTTGAAAAACCTGAACATCAATTGAAACAACCTGACTAATTTGGCCAATAAGTAATCCGGAAGGAAAAATACCGGCCAAACCAGAAGTAACCACTGTTTGACCTTCTCTGATGGTTTCCTCTTGGGGAATTAAATCAACGGTCAAATTTAGCCCCTGGCTACTTTTAACTAAACCAGCCACTCCCGATTCTTGAATCAGGGCGCTAACTCGACTATTAGGGTCAATAATTAATTGGACTTTGGCAAAGGAATTGCCTACCTCAATAACTTGGCCAATTAAAAAATTACCGGCCAAAATGACAACTGCCTTTTCTTTAACGCCATCTTTGGCCCCCTGATTAATTAAAAGACATTTCTCAAAATCAGATAAGTTTTGACCAATAACATTAGCTAGAATCAACTGCGGCGATTCTCCGGAAACCAAACCTATTTGCTGACGAAGAAATTCATTCTCCCGGGCCATCTCTTTTAATTGAACCAGTTGGCTTAATAGTTCTTCATTTTCCTTGGTTAATTGAATATTGTCCTGATTAAATTTATTAATGGAAGCGAGAAAATCAATCAAATTATTGGCCTTTAAAGAAAGCTGGTAACCAATTTTTTGACTGGAGCCAGTTAATCTAAAAAAAATATCTTGAGGAGTTTTCAACCAGCCCTGACTATTAAAAAAAATTAGACCGACGATAATTAACAAAGACAAGATAAAAGGATGACTAAAGATTTTTTTGAGCATAAATGATAATTGGATCTGAATTGGATCCTAAGAGCCCAAATGGCTTTTACATTTTAGCATAATCATTTTTAAAATACAAAAAGTCTGACAAGTAACAAACTGTCAGACTTTTGTCTGCTGGAAATTTTTAGGAGTTGCGCTCCTAAAACCTATTGAGTCAATCTACATTGGCCTTTCTTCATCAGAAGGAGTTTCTCCTGTTTCAGTTTCAGTCGATTGAGGAGTTTCTGTTTCTGGAGGAGTTTCCAGGGGAGCTGACAAATCTACTCCCTCTTCTTTTTTCTTTGGCTTAAGCCAATAAACCAAGCCGATGACTGCGACTAAACCGATGATAATATACACCCAAGTCATAACTTTGGTCTCCTTTCTTTTTTAATTATAAACAGAATTTAAAATTGGTTCATTCGGTCGAAATAAAAGAATTTTATTCTTGTATTCTCCCTTGCTATCAATTATACAATACCTTGATTAAAATTAAAACAAGAGAATTGTGGATAACTTCCAATTTCTTACCAAATCATAGATTTGGAAGAAATTGAGAACTCCGCCCTCTAAACTTTAATTCTTTTCTTAAGTCCTCTCCAAGCACTACCATAATATTTAAGTTTTCTTTCTCTATCTCTTGCGTATTTCTCAGATAAATAAGCTTCGTAATAAATAAGCCTAAATCCTAGGTGTTCTTTCAATCTTCGTCCTAAATCATTTGTATATCCAATATATAATTTCTTAGTTTTTTTGTTTTCCAAAACATAAACATAATACATAAGCATAGAGGGCGGGGTTTGCAAACTATTACTGAATCAAAGATTCAGATAGTTTCCAAACATCCCCGGCACCCATAGTCAAAACGACTTGACCAGCTTGAGCTTGCTTCTTTAGGTATTCAGCTGTTTCTTTAATAGTAGGAATGTATCTTACTTTGCCCTTTTTATATTTTCTAATTTCCCTGACTAAATCTCGAGCATGAACCTGACCTGATTTTTCCCGCGCTGAACCACAAATATCTAAAATAATTACCTGGTCAGCCTGCTCAAAAGCAGAGGCAAAATCTTTCAAAAGCGCCTCTGTCCGACTAAAGGTATGCGGCTGAAAAACCGCCCAAATTTTCTTTTGAGGATATAATTCTTTAGCCGCCTGCAAAGTCACCTGAATTTCTGTGGGATGATGAGCATAATCATCAATCAGCAGAATCCCCTTTGACTGGCCTTTTATTTCAAAACGCCGACTGGT
>CAYOWE010000014.1:0-10888 GCA_964407595.1 uncultured Candidatus Saccharibacteria bacterium
AGTGCCAAAGGATTAATTATTGGTCTCGCAAAAACAAAAAAACAATTCAGAAGAAATTAGAACTGAAGAAGTTTTGCAAATGGTGCCACAAACATACGGTTCATAAAGAGATGAAGAAATAAATATGGGCCCGTAGTTTAATGGTAGAACGATAGCCTCCAAATCTATCGGCGGGGGTTCGATTCCCTCCGGGCCTGCCAATAAATTTTAAAAATAAAAAAGCGTTGAGAATGCAATTTTTTTATTCCCAACGCTCTGTTTGATGATGAATGAAAAAAATCTTCCTCAACATGTAGTTATTGTTCCAGATGGCAATCGACGTTGGGCTAAACAAAGAGGGTTAATCCCTTGGCGAGGTCATCTAAAGGGGGCGGAAAAAACCAAAGAACTGCTTCAAACAGCTCTTGATTTAGGTATTTATTGTCTTTCTCTATGGGGCGGTTCTTATGAAAATCTAACCAAACGTTCTAAAGTAGAAATAAATGTCCTTTTCCGGATATATGAACGCTATTTTCGTGAATTAGCTAAGCGCAAAGAAATTCATCAAAATCAGGTTAAGGTTAATGTGATTGGTCGCTGGCCGGAAATTTTGCCCAAGAAAGGTATTCAAGCAATAAAAGGATTGATAGAAGTGACTCAAAATTATAATCAGCATCTACTTAATTTCTTTATCGCCTATAACGGGACTGACGAGATGCTTTATGCTATCAAGGGAATTTTAAAAGAAGGGCGGAAGAATAAAAATCTGAAAATAAGTCCAAAAGTATTAAAGAAACATCTTTGGACTGCTGATTTACCGCCAGTTGATTTTTTGATTCGGACCGGCAGTCAGGATGACCCTCATAATAGCGTTGGGTTTATGATGTGGCATACAGCCAATAGCCAATATTGTTTTACCAATACTATGTATCCTGATTTCGGCAGAAAAGAACTTATTAAAGCAATTAAAGATTTTCAGAAAAGAGAAAGGAGATTGGGAAAGTGAATGGTTCTTTAGTAAACCAGCTTATTAAAGAGGACTATCTTAAAAGTCAGCCAGTTATTGATGCCTTTAAAAAAATCAAACGGGCTGATTTTGTGCCTGATGAAATAGTTAGAGAAAAGGGAGAAGATTTTGTGGCTGATTACAATGCTCCTTTATCTATTGGTTATGGCCAGACCATTTCTCAACCCCTGACTGTAGCTTTTATGTTGGAATTGCTTCAGACAAAGAAAGGGGATAAGATTTTAGATGTTGGTTCTGGTTCTGGCTGGCAGACGGCCATGCTCTGTCAGATAGTTGGTTCAGAGGGTTTTGTTTATACTATTGAACGGATTTCAGAGCTGAAGGAGTTTGGTCAGAACAATGTTGAAAAGTATAATTTTAAGAACGTGGAATTTATTTGCGGCGATGGCTCAAAGGGATTACCTGAAAGAGCTCCTTTTGATAAAATTATTGCTGCCGCCTCAGTTGCTGAAGAAATACCTCAAGCATGGAAAAACCAGTTAAAAATTAAAGGTCGTTTAATTACTCCAGTCAAAGGGAGTATTTGGTTATTGATTAAAAAAGAGAAGGATAAATTTGAAGAGAAAGAATATCCTGGTTTTGTTTTTGTTCCATTAATCAGCGAACAATGAAAATAATTAATAAAAAAAAGTTTATTTTCTTTTGGCTATCTATATTTCTGGTAATCGCTTGCTTGGGAGGCGGTTCTTTTTTTATTAAAGAGCAAGTTTTTACTCCTTTAAGCAGCCAGTCAGCTGAACAATCTTTTATCATTGAAAAAGGGGAAGGCCTAAGAGAAATCTCCGCTAATTTAGAAAAAGCAGGTTTAGTTAGAAATAAAACATATTTTGAATATTATGTATTTTTTCGGGGTTGGGCAGCTCGCTTACAGGCCGGAGAATATTTTTTAAGTCCTTCTTTAAATATTACCCAGATTGCCGAGACGATAGTTAAGGGAGAGTCAGCTTCTCAAGAAATAACTATAACTATTCCGGAAGGGTTTACTTTAAAACAAATTGATGCTCGCTTAACTAAAGTTGGCTTAATTGAAGCAGAAGAACTATTCAAGCAATCTCAATTAGAAGGATATTTATTTCCTGATACTTACCGATTCAACCAAGAAGCTACTTTAGATGAAATTATTAGCAAAATGAGAGATAATTTTGACCTTAAATTATCTCAAGATTTAAGGAATGAAATAACCAAGCAAGGCAAGACCCTTAAGGAAATTATTATTATAGCCAGTTTATTAGAAAAAGAAGTAGCTACTGACCAGGATCGTCAAATTGTTGCAGGAATTTTTTGGCAGCGACTCAAAGATAATTATCCCTTACAGTCCTGCGCCACCATTGCTTATATTTTAGGCATAGATAAATGGCGTTATTCTATAACAGATACCAAAGTGGAATCTCCTTTTAATACTTATCAAAATATTGGCTTGCCGCCTGGACCAATTTGTAATCCTGGCTTGTCAACTATTGAGGCGGCTGTTTATCCGGAGCCAAGCGATTATTATTTCTTTTTATCCAAGCCGGACGGGGAAACTGTTTTTAGTCAAACCCTGGAAGAACATAATCAAAACAAAGCCAAATATTTGCAGTGAGGGTTGACAGATTTTTTGACTTAGAATAATATTAGAATAGCCATAGACAATAGGTACTCAAGGGGTAAATCCTATTTAGGCAAGTGCTTTTTTGGTCTATGGTCTTCATAGGCCTTTTAATATGATCTCAAAAGAAAAAAAACAAGAAATTATCAAAGATTTAGCCGATAAACTGTCTCGTCAAAAAACAGTTATTTTTTCTGACCATACTGGTTTAAAAGTCAATCAAGTTCAGAACTTACGCTGGCAATTAAGGGAAGAAAAGATAGATTACCAGGTGGCTAAAAAAACTTTGATTGATTTGGCTTTTAAAAAAGCTGGTTTTGATAAAATCAAGATTAAGGGATTACCCGGTCAGATTGCTTTGATTTTTGGCTATGAGGATGAAATTTTACCGGCTAAGATTTTATATAATTTTTCCAGAGAAAATGAATCTCTAAGAATTTTAGCTGGCTTGGTTAATGGAGAGTATCTAGAAGAAAAGGCGATTATTGGTTTAGCTAAATTACCCTCAAGACAAGAATTATTGGCTAGGTTAATTGGGAATGTTTCGGCGCCTCTCTCTGGATTAATCAATGTTCTTCAAGGTAATTTAATCAAATTAGTCAATCTATTTAAAAATTTGAAGCTGGAAACATAGGGCTTGAAATTTAATTTTGAAGGTATATAATTAAAATAATGTTTCAAGTTTTAAGTTTCAGGTTTCAGGAGTATATTTATGACAGAAGAAAAAGAAAAAAAACCTAAAGAGGAAAAATCTCCCGAAAAAGAGGAGAAAAAAGAAAAGGTCAAAATCCCAGAAAAATTTAAGGGCTTAGTTGAACAAATTGAAAAACTAAGTGTTTTGGATTTGGCTGAATTAGTTAAGGTTTTGGAAGATAAGTTTGGCGTTAGTGGTATGCCATTTGTATCAGCTGCGCCAGCGGCTGGCGCTACTGCCCTAGATGGAGGAAAAACTGAAGAAAAGAGCAGTTTTGATATAGAATTAAAGGGAGTTGGCGACCAGAAAATTTCGGTGATTAAGGTAGTTAAAGAAATTACCGGACAGGGATTAAAAGAGGCTAAGGATTTAGTTGATAGCGCTCCCAAAGTAATTAAACAGGGTTTAAAGAAAGAGGAAGCCGAAGAACTTAAGAAAAAACTGGAAGAGGCCGGAGCCACTGTAGAATTAAAATAAGGTTAAAACATCGACAACCGTTGTCAATGTTACTATTATGAGCAGGGAAATCTTAGAACAACTTTTTGACTCGCCAGTTAAAGTTAAACTACTCAAGTTATTTTTACGCAATCCAGAGGAATCTTTTGGGTTGAAAGAAGTAAATAAACGAATTAAAGGTGATGCACGTGTTTGCCGCCGCCAAATGAAAAAGTTAGAAAATATCAATCTGCTTAACAGTCGGGTAAAGGATAAGCGCAAAGTTTATTTTGTTAATTCTGACTTTGATTTCTATAATGAGTTAAGGACCTTAGTTCTTAAATCCAATCCTGCCTCTCGAGAGAAAATTTTGAGCCGCTTGAAAACCTTGGGCAGAATTAAATTAGCCATTCTGGCTGGTATTTTTCTTAATGCTGAAAATTCGCGAGTAGACCTTTTAGTTGTTGGTGATAATATTAAAAAAAGAAAGTTATCTAATTTTTTAAGAGATTTGGAAGCAGAAGTAGGTAAGGAAATTGACTATGTTGTTTTTTCCAGCGGAGATTTTAGTTATCGTTATGATATGTTTGACAGATTTATCAGGGATGTTTTGGAAAAACCTCACGAGAAATTGATTAATAAATTGAAGATTTAGATGGGCGCATATATAGGGCGGTTAGCTCAGCGGTAGAGTATTGCATTCACATTGCAAGGGTCATCCGTTCGAATCGGATACCGCCCATTCAGGACTCGCCCGGTCATTCGACCGGGCGCCCGGTCGAATGACCGGGCGAGTCCAGATGTGCCCATTTTTCTATGATTATTACTCCTCATATGTTAGTTGGGGCAGCTGTCGGCGCTCATTCTTCTCATCTTTGGTCTGCTTTTGTTTTAGGGTTATTTAGTCATTATTTGCTTGATGCTTTGCCCCATTGGGATTATCTAAATGAAGTCAAAATTAGCAATCCAGACCATCTTAAAAAAATAGGTCCGGATTTCATTTTAGGCGGTCTGCTTGTTTTATTTTTAACCTGGTCTTCGCCTCAAAAGTTTTTTATTTTAGTCGCTTTAATAGCTGCTCTTTTACCTGATTGTTTAGAAGTTTTTTATAGTAATTTTAATATTAAATGGCTTAGACCATTATCTTTAATTCATCATAAAATTCATTCTCAGAAAAGACTTTCTTTTTGGTCAGGCTTATCCCTTATGTTAATTGTTTCTCTGACAGCTATTATGATACTCCTTTTCAATAAATGGGGATAATCTGTGGACAAGGAAAAGATTAAAACAATAAAAAAGGGCTTAATTAAGCCCTTTTTTTATTTGATTAAAATGATTTTAGTTCATTATTTTGTGTTTGACAGAGAAACTTGAGTGGCATACAATGGAAATAAAGTAATCCCTTGTGGATAAAAGTGGGGATAAGTAAGTAAAATTGTGGATAAATTCTAATTTTCTATAAATCTTTGATTTAGTAAGAAAATTAAGAACCCCGCCCTCTATGCTTTAGCTTAAAAACACAGAGACAGAAGCAACTTATATCTATTAACTATCTTGATTATTGCCAAGATACAGCTTAGAGGGCGGGGTGCTGATTTTTTTAACTAAAACAAGTTTTAGAAAAAAATCGCATGCTCATCGGAGAATACCAACATACAATTGACACTAAAAAGAGATTAGCTGTTCCGGTTAAATTAAGAAAAGATTTAGGCAAAGGAGCAATTTTAACCAGAGGATTAGATAGCTGCTTAGCTCTTTATCCATTAAAAGAATGGCAGAAAATGACTGATAAACTTAGTCAGTTGCCAACTGGACAAATTGATGCCCGAGGATTTAATAGAATTATCTTGGCTGGAGCAATGGCCGTAGAATTTGATAAATTAGGCCGGATTCTCATCCCTGATTATCTAAAGAAATATGCTTTGTTAAAAAAGAACGTTGTCATTGTTGGTGTTTATAATCGGTTAGAAATTTGGGATGGAGCAAAATGGGAAAATTATAAACAAAGAACAGAAAAAGAAGTAGGTGATATCGCCCAAAGATTAGGCGAATTGGGGGTTTAAAACAATGAACCATATCCCGGTTCTCTTAAAAGAAGTTTTAAAATATTTCAATCCGCAATCGGGAGAAAATTTTATTGATTGCACTGTTGGTTTGGCTGGACACACTTTGCCTTTACTTGAGAAAAATAAGCCTGATGGAAAAGTTTTAGGAATTGAAATAGACGAAAAAGTTTTGGAAATTTTAAAAAAGAAGATAACTACTGAAAGATTAATTTTGGTTCAAGGAAATTTTACTGATTTAAAGAAAATTGCTAAAGAGAATAGTTTTTGCCCAATTAATGGAATTTTGTTTGATTTAGGGATGTCCAGTTGGCAGATTGAAGGAAAGGGTCGGGGATTTTCATTTCAAAAAAATGAGCCATTGGATATGCGATTTGGGAATCGCATTCCTCAATCGCCTAAATCATTAACTGCCGAAGAAATAATTAATCAATGGCCGGAAGAAGAACTGATTAAGATTTTTCGAGAATATGGCGAAGAAAGATATGCCCGAAGAATTGCTTACCGAATTTGTCAAACCAGACAAATTCAACCGATTAAAACTACCTATCAGTTGGTTGAGATTATTCAGCAAGCGGTACCAAATAAATATCAATACAGACGAATCCATTTTGCCACGCGCACTTTTCAAGCCCTGCGCATTGCGGTTAATGATGAATTAAATAATTTAAAAAAAGCTTTACCCCAAGCTTTGGAAATATTAAAAAAAAATGGTCAATTGGCAGTTATTTCTTTTCATTCTTTGGAAGATAGAATTGTTAAAATTTTTTTCCGCGAAACAGCCAAAGAAGGAAATTTAAAAATTTTAACCAAGAAACCAATTAGACCAGAGCAAGAGGAGATAAATTTAAATCCGCGAAGTCGCAGCGCTAAACTGCGGGTTGCTTTAAAACTATGACGGCTTATATTAAATCAAAGACATTTTTTAAACCTAATCATCATCAGGGTTTGGCTGTTTTAAGTATGCTGATTATTTTTTCTCTTTTTTGCCTGGGCTTTTTTTACCTCATTCAAATAAACGGTTTAGTTGAGGGTAGCTACCAGATTCGCCAGCAAAAAGAATACCTTCAGGAACTTGAAATAAAAAGTCAGCAATTAGAGACATCCATTGCTAATTGGCAGTCGCCAGCTAATCTTGAAGAAATGATTCAATCTCTTAATATGGTTGAAGGGGGTCAGGTAATTTATCTAGAAGAAGACAAGGCAGTGGCTATCAAGGAATGAATTTAGAGTTATGAGTCAATGGCGGGTTTCTTTATTAATAGTTATTATTTTTCTAGTTGGTAGCGGGGTTTTGACCCGCTTATTTTCTCTCCAGATTTTACAATATAATTATTACAGTGTTTTAGCTCAAGACCAGCAAGGACTTGATAAAATACTCTTTCCTCAGAGGGGCGAAATTTTTATGCAGGACCTGTCTGACAGCCAACGCAATGGTCAGGAAAATTATCATCCTTTAGCCATCAATAAAGAGTTTTATCAAGTTTATATTATCCCTAAAGATATTATTGACAATCAGAAAGAAGATCTAGCCGTTAGATTAGCTGAAATTCTTGAAATAGAAAAAGAAATCATTTTACAAAGGATGAATAAAGCAGACGACCCCTATGAACCAATTAAACACAAAGTTAGCCAAGCCATAGCTCAAGAGATAGCTAATTGGCAAATTAATGGCTTAGCTATTACTCCGGAAACTTGGCGTTATTATCCTAATGGTTCTTTAGCTTGTCATTTAGTTGGTTTTGTGGGGACGAAAGACGAAGAAAGGATTGGTCAGTATGGCTTAGAAGGTTATTATGAAAACGAATTAAAAGGTCAAGTTGGATTTTTAAGCGGCCAAAAAGATACTAGTGGTTATCGGATTCCTTCGCTTAAACAAGAATTAAAGTCAGCCCAAGACGGTTCTCAGCTTATTCTGACTATTGACCAAAATATTCAATTTAAAGCAGAGAAAGAATTAAGGCAGTTAGTTGAACGCTGGCAGGCCGAAGCCGGAACAATTATAGTTATGGAACCGGCCAGCGGAGCTATTAGAGCGATGGCTAACTGGCCGACTTTTGACCCTAATCAATATAGTCAAGTAGCCGATATTGATATTTTTCTTAATCCAGTAACTCAAAAGGTTTATGAACCTGGTTCGGTTTTTAAGCCGATTACCATGGCCGCTGGACTAGACAGTAATCAAGTCCTTCCAGAAACTATTTACCAAGATAAAGGACAATTAAGGATTAAGGGAAGTACGATTACTAATGTTGATGGAGGTGTTTATGGGGAACAGACCATGACTCAGGTTTTGGAAAAATCTATTAACACCGGAGCTGTTTTTGTTCAACAGAAAATCGGCGAAGATATTTTTCAAGATTATGTCCAGCGATTTAATTTTAATCAGCCAACGGGCATAGATTCAATTGGCGAAGTTGGTGGTGATATTTCAAATTTATTTACTGGTCGGGAAATAAATTTGGCCACTATTTCTTTTGGTCAGGGAATTACCATGACTCCCTTAGGATTAATTACGGCTTTGGGGGCTGTTGCTAATCAAGGTAAGCTAATGCGTCCTTTTATAGTGGAAAAACTCATTTATCCCGATGGTCGGGAAATCGTGAAAGAGCCTCAAATAATCAAAGAGGTCATCTCTTCTCAAACAGCTGAAAAATTGACTAAAATGCTGGTTAGTGTAGTAGAAAATGGTTACGGCAAGCCGGCTCGGGTAGCCGGTTATAATATTGCCGGGAAGACCGGCACGGCTCAGATACCTGATTTAGAGAATGGCGGCTATTATGAAGATGAAACCATTCATACTTTTGTTGGTTTTGCTCCAGCTTTTGAGCCAAAATTTATTATTTTAATTAAATTGGATAAACCCCTTGGTATTCGTTTTGCGGCTGATTCAGTCAGTCCGGTTTTTAAAAAATTAGCCGAATATTTATTTAATTACTTAGAGATTCCTCCGCAGTAATGCCGCAAGAGAGGCTCTATGCAAAGAGTTATATGAGAAATATTCTCCAATTCATTCTTAAAATATTAGCTAAAATAGTTCTTTGGAAATATCAACCAGAGATTATTGGAGTGACCGGTAGTATTGGCAAGACAAGCGCCAAGGAAGCGATTTATCAGGTTCTTAAAAAGCAATTTCGAGTACGCCGCAATGTGAGAAATTACAATAATGAACTTGGTGTTCCCTTAACTATTTTAGGATTAGAAACAGCTGGTCGTTCTCTAATCGCCTGGCTAAAAAACTTTTTCAAGGCCGGAGCAGTTATTTTCTGGGGAAAAAATTACCCGGAAATTTTGGTCTTAGAGATGGCTGTTGATCGACCTGGTGATATGAAATATTTACTTGATTTTATTCCGGTAAAAGTTGGCGTTATTACGGCTATTGGTCAATTTCCTGTTCATATTGAATTTTTCCCTGAAAAAGGAAAATTAATTGAAGAAAAAGCTCTTTTAGTTAAATCTTTAGTTAAAAATAGTTTAGCTGTTTTAAATTATGATGATTTATCGGTTAGAATGATTGGCGATGACTTGCCTGAAGAAGTTTCTATAATTAATTATGGAATGGGTCAAGGAGCTGATTTGAAAATTATGGGTTACGAGTTGGTTATTAGGGATTTAAAAAAAGGTGATTTCGGAGTCAGTTTTAAATTAGAATATCAGGGGAGTTTTGTTCCAGTTAGATTGAATAAGGTTTTAGGTAAGCAGCAGGTCTATGCCGTCGCTGCGGCTGTCGCAGTCGGTTTGAACTTTGGTCTCAATTTAGTGAAAATCTCTGCTGCTTTGAGAAAATACCGTTCCTTGCCTGGCCGAACCAAGTTAATCAAAGGAATTAAAAATAGTTGGATTATTGATGATAGCTATAATTCTTCACCAGCCGCTGCCTTGGCCGCTTTAGAACTTTTAGAAGAGTTTTCTCTTGGAGGTCTTGTTCCTATTGAGAGCGAGGCTCCTAATTCTAATAGAAGAATAGCCGTCTTAGGTGATATGTTAGAATTGGGAGAAAATACCGAAGCTGGCCATCGTCAGATCGGCCAGCAGGCAGCTTCAGTTGTTGATTTGCTTTTTACAGTTGGTCCACGAGCTCGCTTTATAGCAGATGAGGCAATTCAACAAGGAATGGTCCAAGAGAAAATTTTTAAATTTTCCCGACCCGAAGAAGCTGCTTTATCTCTTCAAAAAAGATTACTTCCAGGAGATATTATTTTAATTAAAGGTTCGCGGGCCATCCACTTAGAAAAAATAGTCAAGGAAATTATGGCTGAACCAAAAAAGGCTGATAAGTTATTAGTCAAATAATTAAGGGACTGTCCCTCGGATGCAGTCCTTGACTCAAGAACTGTATCTGAGGGACAGTCCCTGATATAGACAAAACCAACCATTCGTGGTAGATTAAAAGCATTAGCCCTCTTGTATAATAATTTTCGTAGCGAAATTACAGCAGAAAGGTTATTAGATAAGAGGACTCTAAGGGCCCCATCGTCTAGTGGTTTAGGACATCGCTTTCTCAAGGCGAAAACACCGGTCCGACTCCGGTTGGGGCTACCGGGGTTCATCCGGTCATCCGACCGGACGCCCAGTTGAATAACCGGGCGACTCCCCGTGGGGCTATTGGAAAGGGGGTGAAAATAAGGTGGAAGAAAAATTAATCGGCAAGATTACCCACTATTTTACTAATATCGGCGTGGGAGTGATTGAGATTACTAAAGGCGATTTAAAGGTGGGCGATAAAATTCATATTAAGGGAGCAACCAGTGATTTTGAACAGGCAGTCGATTCAATGCAAATAGAGCATGAGAATATAGAAAAAGCCAAAAAAGGAGATGCCATTGGCTTGAAGGTTGACCAACAAATCAGAGAAGGCGACCAGGTTTTTAAAGTAATTGAGTAATTAGGATGACTAAAACTAAAAAAGCCAGAACCAGAGCTTTAATGCTTTTATCTGGTGGTTTGGACTCTATTTTAGCAGTTAAAATTTTACAAGAACAGGATATAGAAGTAACTGGCTTAACTTTTGTCAGTTATTTTTTTAATTTTGAATTAGCTAAAAAAGCTGCCCAGCAATTAAAAATCAAACTTAAAATAATTGATTTTTCCGATGAACACTT
>CAYOWE010000015.1:0-10686 GCA_964407595.1 uncultured Candidatus Saccharibacteria bacterium
CCATAGTAATAATTTTTACTGTTGGTTGATTAACTTTTTTAAGCAAAGCGTAAAGCAGGGTAGTTTTTCCCGAGCCAGTTGGCCCAGTGGTAATAAGCATGCCATTAGGTCTTTGAATTTCTTTTTGGATTATTTCAAGAACGTCCGGGCGCAGGCCTAAATCTTCCAATTTTAAACCAATGGCCTTGGGATTAAGCACTCTCATAACGATGTTTTCTCCGTAAGCGCTGGGAATACAAGAAACCCTTATCTCCATATCGGTTTTATCAACTGAAATAGTAAAGCGGCCGTCTTGGGCTTTATCGTGGATGTTTAATTTCATGCCGGCTAATAATTTTAATCTATTTAAAACAAAATAATAGGTTTTGGCAGATAAAAAAACCACATCCTGTAAAAGACCATCGATGCGGTAGCGAATATTAGTTTTTTCTGCTTCGGTTTCTAAATGAAGGTCCGAAGCATTAGTTTGCAAACTGCCGGCTAAAATAATTTCCACAATAGCTGAGGCCTGACCATCCGGTATTCCCTCAACTTGTTTTTTGATATCATCTAAATTTTTTATTTCCCTCTTTAGTTTTTCTAATGACTCACCGGCTATTTCTACTTGGCCGGTAATTTTTTTGACTGGCTCTTTGACTAATTCTTTATAACCAGCCCAGGCCTTTTTTAGTCCGCTTTCTGTAGCTATCAGAAGATTAATCTGATAGCCGGCTTTTTTTAGTTCTTCCAGGATTTCTTTGAATAAGACATTGCTGGGGTCTTGACTGGCTAACCAAACCTGCTTACCTGCCTTCTTAATCACGGCTAATTTTGCTTTTTTAGCTTTTTCTTCTTCAACTAAACCAAGAGCCGCTGTCTCAATAGGGGTTATCTTTAAATCAATATAAGGCAGATTAAGCTGCTTAGCTATTTGTTGAGCTCTTTTTTCTTCAGCTTGTTTTCGCAGTTGAGTCAGTTTCTCTTGAAGATTTTCACTTTTAGAATTAGTTTCAGTCATTTTTATTTTAGTCTAACTCATTTGGGTGCCCAAGTCAAATATGATATACTGGGGACATAAAACATGAGGTCTGAAACATTAGAAATTATCACCAAAAGCGCTAAAGAGACGAAAAAGGTGGGGGAATTTTTAGCTGGAGAAATAATTAAGAGCAAACAGGCTTTAATCATTGGCTTAAAAGGTGAATTAGGCAGTGGTAAGACCACTTTTATTCAAGGAATGGCTAGGGGGTTAAAAATTAGAGAAAGAATCACCAGTCCGACCTTTGTTATTATGAAGAAATACGGAGTCTCCCTCTTAGAAGGAGGCAAAAAATCCCTAACTGCCGGCAGAATTCCAGTTTCTTTCTATCATATTGACTGTTATCGGGTTCAATCAAAAGATTTATTAGATTTGGGGTTCAAAGAAATAATTAGCCAGTCAAATATAGTGGTTATTGAATGGGCGGAAAAAATTAAAAAAATCCTGCCAAAAAATACTTTTTGGATTAAATTCGAATATTTAGATAAAGATAAGAGAAAAATTACTCTATGAAAATGAAAAAATTAGTTCTTATTGACGGCAATGCTTTAATTCATCGGGCTTATCATGCTTTGCCGCCTTTGAAAACTAAAAAAGGTCAGTTAGTTAATGCTGTTTATGGATTTGTCAGCATTCTTTTTAGAGTAATTAAAGAATTAAAGCCGGCTTATTTAGCGGCTACTTTTGATTTAGCTGAACCGACTTTTCGTAATGTTGAGTATAAGGAATACAAAGCCAAACGAGTTAAGCCGCCTCAGGAATTGTATGACCAAATCCCCTTAATTAAAGAAATAGTCAGGGCCTTAGACATTCCTATTTACGAGAAAAAAGGCTTTGAGGCCGATGATGTTATTGGGACGATTGTTCAGAAAACAAAAGATAAGAAAATAAAAAACATTATTATCACTGGCGATTTGGATGCCCTCCAATTAGTTGATAGGCAAACAGAGGTTTATGTCTCTCAAAAAGGCATTAAAGATATGGTTATTTATAATCCAGCTATGGTCAAAAAGCGCTATGGCCTGGCCCCAGAGCAAACCGTTGATTTTAAGGGATTAAGAGGCGATCCTTCTGATAATATTCCCGGCATTGCGGGTATTGGGCAGAAAACAGCCCTTGATTTAATTAAGAAATTTGGCAGTTTGAAAAAACTCTATCAGGATTTGGAAGGGAGCGATTTAAACCCAAAATTAAAGGCCAGATTATTGGAATACAAAGAGGACGCTTTTTTCAGCCAGTATCTGGCTACGATTAAAAAAGACGTAGCCATTGATTTCAATCTTAAAAAATGTCGTTGGGAAAAATTTAATCAATCAAAAGCAATAAAATTACTAAAAAAATTAGAATTTAATAGTTTAATCAAAAGATTATCTGAAATACAATGATATTGAGAATGAATAACAAGCGGTTAATAGTTTTTATTTTTCTTGTTTTAGCCATTGGGCTGATTTTTATTTGGCAGCGAGCCAGCCGGACGATTGATATAAATAATCAGCCGAACGAATTAGGAAACCAAATAGATTCAGATAAAATTAGCCCTTTAAGCGGCTTGACATGTGAGAATTATCAAAGGCGACCCATGGCCGTGGTTTTAGCCGAAGACCCGGTGGCCCGACCCTTGACTGGTCTTTCTCAAGCTGATTTGGTTTTTGAAATGCCGGTGATTACTAACAGCATTACCCGAATGATAGCCGTTTATGTCTGCCACGAACCAGCCGAAATTGGTTCTTTGCGCAGCGCCCGTCATGATTTTATTCCCCTGACCATGGGTTTGGATGCTATTTTAGCTCATTGGGGCGGTTCTCATTTTGCTCTGGATAAACTTGATGCCGGAGTAATGGATAATATTGATGCTATGAAAAATCCTTTTAATGCTTTTTATCAAAAGAAAGAAATTCCCCAGCCCCATAATGGCTTTACTTCCATGGAAAAATTATTCAATAGCGCGAAGAAATTAGGTTATCGTTTGGAAAATCAGTTTGAAGGTTATCCGCATACTCAAGATAAAAGCCAGGAGGCAAGTGGTAGGGTTTTAGGAATTGGCTATTCTTATCCCTATAATGTATCATACCAATATGAGCCGGCGACTAACTCTTATCTGCGCTACCGAACTAATTTAAAGGAAATAGATAAAAGTAATAATCAGCAAATTGAGGCTAAAAACATTGTCGTTATGAGGGCTTTTTCCCGGCAAATTCAAGGACCTGATTATAATGATTTAGATATTGAAGGAAGAGGCGAATGCCAAGTTTATCAAAATGGCATGGTTATTAACTGTACTTGGCGGAAAAGCGAGAAAAGCTCAACTAGCAAACTCTATTTCTTAGATGGAAATGGAAATGAAATTCCTTTTGTCCCCGGTCAAATCTGGATAGAAATAGTTGAGCCGCATCAGGAAGTAGCTTGGCAGTAAATCAGGGACTATCCCTAAGATACAGTCCTTCAAGGACTGTATCTTAGGGATAGTCCCTGTGTATTATGATTATTTTACTCTACGGCGAAGATACCTATCGCTCGCAACAAAAACTAAAAGAGATTATTAATGAATACCAGGCCAAACATCAAAACGGGCTGAATTTAATGCACTTTAAAGAAGAGGATTTGGATTTTTCTCAGGTTAGAGAAGAAATCGAAGCGGTTTCCATGTTTAATGAAAAGAAGTTAATTATTTTAGAGAACATTTTTAAAAATAAGGATTTCCAAGAGAGTTTTTTTGACTATATTAAGAAAAACAAATTAAAAGATAGTCAAGATATTATTGTGGTGCTTCACCAAGCGAGCAAGTTGGCTGGGGCGAATTTCAAACGCCAGGTTAATATGTCCGAAGAATTTAAACTTTTAGGAGGGGCAGATTTAGTCAATTGGATTAAAAAAGAACTGGCTAAAAATAAAACAACTATTAGTCAAGAGGCAATCAAAAAATTAGTCACTTATGTCGGCAATGACCTTTGGCAATTGAATAATGAGATTAATAAGTTGGTTAGTTACAAAGCTAACCGGCCAATTAATGAAGAAGATATTAATTTATTAATTAAAGCTAAAATAGATGTTAATATTTTCAGAACCATTGATGCCTTGGCTCAAAAAGATAAAAAAACTGCTTTAAAACTTTTGCATGAGCATTTGGAACAAGGTGAAAATGAAATGTATTTATTGTCTATGTTTGTTTATCAAGTGCGGACTTTGCTTAAATTAAAAGATTTAATGGACAAAGGCACGCCTTTTTATAATTTAGCCAAAAAAGCTGGACTTCATCCTTTTGTTGTTAAAAAAAGTTCAGAGCAATTAAGAAATTTTGGTCTAGACCAATTAAAAAAAATCTACCGGCGCCTGCTGGAGATTGATTTGGCATTAAAAACAGGCCGTCTGGACGGTCCGACGGCCTTGGATTTGTTTGTAGCCGAGATATAACCAAAAGCGAGGAGGTAATTTTTAGAAGACGCAATTTTTTCTCCAGCGGAAAAACTTGTTCAGCATCCGGCAAAATTTTTTACCCTTGGTAAAAACCAAGCAATTTTACCTCCTGATGCTTCTAAAAATTACCTCCTCGCTTTTTTTGCTTTTTTATTTAATTTTTTCAACAATCTTCTCAAACACATCCGGTTGTTTTTCAGCTAACTGGGCTAAGATTTTACGGTCAATCTCAATCTTGGCCTTTTTTAATTTATTAATGAATTGACTATAAGTCAAACCCTGGGCGCGGGAAGCGGCATTGATTTTAATTTGCCAAAGTTGGCGAAAATTCCGCTTTTTCTTTTTGCGGTCTACATAAGCATGAACCCAGGCGTGTTTCAGGGCATCTTTAGCTAATTTGTATTTGGACTTGCGGCCCCACTTAAATCCTTTAGCCTGCTTAATAATTTTCTTTCGGCGTTTGTGGGCCATAACGCCTCGTTTAACTCTGGTCATATTTGAGGTAATACTTTTTTAATGATTTTTCTGTCAACTGGCAAAAAACTGCTTGTCTTTCTTTTATTTCTCGTCTGACTGCCTGAATCTTTAGCATTAAAGTGACTCTGGTGTACTTTGCGTCGCAGAATCTTTTTCCCGCCAGTAATTTTAATTCTTTTTAAGAGCGCTTTTCTTGTTTTAAGTTTAGGCATAGTTATTTAGACACTCCTACGGTTAATCCTCTTGGTTGTCTTTTTATTTCTTGTTCGACTTTAACTTCCGGAGAAATTAATTTAATGAATTCATTTAGTTTTTCCCGAGCCATTTCAAAGAGACCTTTTTCCCGACCGCGCAGAATCATTTCTATTCTGACTTTATGACCCTGGTCAAGAAACTTATTGGCCTGTTTGGCTTTGGTTTCTAAATCGTGTTGACTTATCCGAAAACTAATTCTAATTCCTTTAACTTCTATTCTTTTTTGTTTTGTTTTCTGCTGTTTCTCTTCCTTGGCTTTTTGATACTGGTATTTGCCGTAGTCCATAATCCGGCAGACCGGCGGTCGGACATTGGGAGCTATTTCAATTAAATCAAGCTCTTTCTCTCGGGCTAGTTCTAAGGCTTTGGGTGTCTCAACGATGCCTAGATTCTGACCTTTTTCATCAATCAGCCGAATAGGACTAATGTTTATCCATTGATTAATACGAACGCGCGGTTGTCTGTTTCTGTTGTAGTATTTTTTGTAAATAGGTTTTATTTTAATTAGTGGAGACGGCGGGACTCGTCCGGTCATCCGACCGGACGCCCAGTCGAATGACTGGGCGAACCCTTTTATTTTAGTGGAGACGGCGGGACTCGAACCCGCGTCTAAAAATTATCCATTAATAATTCTACAAGTTTAGCTTAGTTTAAAATAGGTAATCAAGAACTTAAAACTAAGCAAAACATTCTTAATTCCTGCCTCTAAGATTTGATAATGGGACGAGGCGAACCAATTATCTATCCTGATAAAATAACACCTGAATCTTCCTATCAGGAGTCAAAAGTTCAGATGGCTACCGAACTTAAGCAGTAGCAAAGGCTAAATTTTCGTTAGCATTTATTTTGGTCAAAAGTTTAACGAGATTTTGAGCTCGACTTGCTTATTAAAGAATGAACTTTCATCGATGCCTGTCATCCCCAGTCATTTACCTCTTAGGGCCCGGTCAATTTTTCTTTTAACTTCCCTTTTAATGATTTTTTCCCGTTTATCTGCTTTTCGTTTACCTAGACCTAAAGCAAAAGCCAGCTTTATTTTTCCTTTCTTAGTATAAACTCGCAAAGGCACTAAAGTCAAGCCTTTTTGCTTACTCTGACCAATCAATTTCTTGATTTCTCTTTTATTTAAAAGCAGTTTTCTGGTCCGGCTGGGTTGATAGTCAGCCGGCGTGTTCTTTGGTTGATAAGGCGGAATTTGAGCATTAATCAGCCAGGCTTCCTCGTTTTTAATAGTTACATAAGAACCCTTCAAACTAAGATGACCAGTTTTAATTGCCTTAACCTCATGGCCAGCTAAAACCATACCTGCTTCATGGGTTTCTAAAATATGGTAATCGTATTTAGCTCTTGGATTAGTCGCTAAAGTGGGCATATATTCACTTTAACATTAAAAGAGGCATTGAGTAAATCACGATAATAAGCTATGATGGAGTTATGGTTAGGAAAAAAATTGAAAAGCTAATCAAAGATATTGTTAAAAAAGAAGTTAAGTTGGAACATCCAGCTAATCCAGAGTTTGGTGATTATTCAACTAATGTGGCTCTGACAGCTAAGATTGACCCACAGAAAATAGTCGATAAATTAAAAGATAATTCTCTTTTTGAAAGAGTGGCCAAAGCCGGGCCGGGTTTTATTAACTTTTTTTTATCTAAGCAAGCTCTTCAAGGAGAATTAGCTGAAATTATTAAACAAGAAGATGATTATGGGCAATCGGATTTGGGTAAAGGCAAAAAAGTCCAAGTAGAATTTATTTCCGCTAATCCAACTGGCCCATTGACTGTTGGTAATGCTCGAGGCGGTCCTTCTGGCGATGTTCTGGCTAATATTTTGAAAAAAGCTGGCTTTAAGGCGGAAAAGGCCTATTATGTCAATGATGCTGGCCAGCAGATTTTAAGTTTAGGCCATTCAATTTTAAAAGACAAAGAAGCCAAATATCAAGGTAAGTACATTGATGATTTAGCTAAAAAAAACAAAGAACCAAATCCAGCCAAAGCTGGTCAAATAGCGGCTCGGCATATTATCAAAGATTTAATTCAAAAAACAACTGATAAATTAGGCATTAAGTATGATGAATGGATTTTCGAATCAGATTTACATCAGTCCGGCCGAGTAGACAAGGTCTTGAATTTTTTAAAGAAAAAAGATTTAATTTACCATAAAGAAGAGGCCGAATGGTTTAAATCATCAAAGTTTGGTGATGAGAGAGATAGGGTAGTCATTAAAAAAGATGGCCGTAAAACTTATTTAGCAGGTGATATTGCTTTGCATAATTATAAGTTTGAGGAGAAAAACTTTGACCAGGTCATTAATCTTTGGGGAGCTGACCATCATGGCGATGTGCCAGGATTGATGGCTGGAGTTGAGGCCATCGGTCATAAAGGAAAACTTGAAATAATATTACTACAGTTCGTGACTATTTTAGATAAAGGCGCCAAGCAAAGGATGTCCAAGCGAGCTGGTCTTTATGTAGAAATGGATGAATTACTGGATAAAGTTGGTCCTGATGCAGTGCGCTTTTTCTTCTTACAAAAATCAGCTGATACTCATTTGAATTTTGACTTAGCTTTGGCCCAAGAACAATCAGCCAAGAATCCGGTTTATTATATCCAATACGCCCATGCCCGGATTTGCAGTATTTTAAGGAAAGCAAAGCAATCAGGGACTGTATCTAAGGGACAGTCTTTGATAAATCATCCAGCGGAATTGGGTTTGATTAGAAAATTAATTAGATTCCCGGAAATTATTGAGGAAACCGCCCAAGATTACCAAGTCCAGCGTTTGCCCTATTATTCTTTAGAATTAGCTAATTGTTTCCATAAATTTTATGAATCCTGTCGGGTTTTGGATGAGAAAAATAAAGAATTAAGCCAAGCGCGAATTGGTTTAATTAAGGCAACGCAAATTGTTTTGAAAAATACTCTGGAGCTCATGGGAATTTCAGCCCCAGAAAAGATGTAAAATGAACCAAATTCCTGAAATAGAAAAGAAAATATTAAAATTTTGGCAGAAGGAGAATATTTTTGCCAAGTCAATTAAGCTTCGTCAGAACAAGCCCTTTTTTAGTTTTTATGACGGGCCGCCTTTTGCTTCCGGCTTGCCTCATCACGGCAATATTTTAGCCAGCACCATTAAAGACACAGTTTTGCGTTATTGGGGCATGAAGGGTTATCAGGTTTCTTGGCGGGTTGGTTGGGATTGCCATGGTTTGCCTGTGGAAAATATGATTGAGGGGGAACTTGGTTTAAAAAGCAAAAAAGATATTGAGAAGTTTGGCATAGAGAAATTTAATCAGGCCTGCCGCAAAGCGGTTTTTCGCTGTCAGGCAGATTGGGAGAAAACATTACGTCGGTTGGCGCGTTGGTCTGATTATTCCGACGCTTATGCCACCTTAGACAATGACTATATTGAATCAGTCTGGTGGGTTTTTAAGCAGCTTTGGGACAGCGGATTGGTTTATCAAGATTATCGAGTCACTCCCTATTGTCCGCGTTGCGGCACGCCTTTATCTAATTTTGAATTAAACCAACCCGGCGCTTATCAAGATGTGGAAGATGAATCAGTTTATATTAAATTTTCTCTCAAGGGGCAAAAAGATACCTACTTACTTGTTTGGACAACCACCCCTTGGACTTTAGCAGCTAATACAGCTATTGCGGTCGGTTCTGATTTTACCTATATTAAAGTTAAATTTAATAATGAGTACTATATTTTAGCCAAAGAGCGGCTGGAAGTTTTAGCCAAGGAAGGCAAATACGAAATCATTGAGGAATTAAAGGGAAAGGATTTAGCTGGTCAGGAATATCAACCGCTTTATCCAATGAAATTAGATAAACCAGGCTATCGGGTGGTGCCGGCTGATTTTGTTTCGGTGGAAGATGGCACGGGCTTGGTTCATATTGCACCGACTTTTGGCGAAGAAGATATGGAACTGGGTAAACAAGAAAATTTACCTGGTATTGTTACGGTTGATGAAGAAGGTAAGATGGTTAAGGGGTTGAAGATTCCGGGAGAAGGCAAGTTTGTTAAAAAGGCAGACCAGGATATTAAGACAGATTTAAAAAAGCGGGGATTGTTATTTAAAGAAGAAAAAATAGTTCATGCTTATCCTCATTGCTGGCGTTGCGAAACACCTTTACTTTATTATCCCATCAATAGTTGGTATATAGCGGTAACCAAATTCAAAAAAGAATTGGTGGCTAATAATCAGAAAATCAGATGGGTGCCCGGTCATCTCAAGCAAGGCCGTTTTGGTAAATGGTTGGAAGGGGCCCGCGACTGGTCAGTTTCCCGTAATCGCTATTGGGGAGCGCCTATTCCTATTTGGCAATGTCAGGAATGCGAAAAGCAAAAAGCAATTGGCAGCATTAAGGAATTGGGCCAGACAATTAAAGATTTGCATCGGCCAACGATTGATAAAGTTATTTTGAAATGTTCTTGCGGCGGTCAGATGAAAAGAATTTCCGAAGTTTTTGACTGCTGGTTTGAGTCCGGCTCTATGCCTTATGGTCAATGGCATTACCCTTTTCAGAATAAAAAGTTGGTTGAAAAAACCTTCCCGGCTGATTTTATTGCTGAAGGCATTGACCAAACCCGCGGCTGGTTTTATACCTTACATGTTTTAGCTACGGCTTTAACTTTGAAGAATTTAGGTTTGGGCAAAAATCAGCCCTCCTTTAAGAATGTTATTGTCAATGGTTTGATTTTAGGCGAGGATGGCAAAAAACTTTCCAAGCGGCTAAAAAATTATACGCCTCCGGAAATTATTTTTGAGCAATACGGCGCTGATGCTTTAAGATACTTTTTATTAACCAGTACGCCCATGGGTGAGGACTATATTGTTTCTGAAAAAAGGATTGCCGAAACCTTCCGCCGAACCATGCTCACTTTTTGGAATTCCTTTACTTTCCTGGAGACTTACACTGACAAAGAATGTTTGGCTCCTAAATCAATTCAACCTGGAAATATTTTAGACAAATGGATTGTTTCGCGATTTAATACCCTTAATCAAGAGGTGATTGACTGGATGGATAAATATGAATTAACCAAGGCGGCTCGTTTATTTGATGATTTTTTAGATGATTTTTCCAATTGGTATATTAGGCGTTCGCGCCGCCGCTTTCAAAAACCAGCCAATAGACAAGAGAAAAAACAAGCCGAGCAGATTTTATCTTTTGTTTTATTAAATTTAGCTAAATTAGCCGCTCCTTTTTTACCTTTTCTGACTGAAGAAATATATCAGAAATTAGAAAAAGGACAATCAGTTCATTTAGCTGATTATCCCAAACCGAACAAGAAATTAATTGATAAAAAATTGGAAGAAAAAATGTCAGAAGTTCGGCAAATAGCCGCTATTGTTTTAGCTCAAAGAGCCAAAGCGGGTCTTAAGGTTAGACAACCCTTAAATCAGTTAACTATTAATAATAAGCAAATAGCCGCCGATAAAGAGTTAGTTAATTTAATTCAAGAAGAAATTAATGTTAAAAAAATTACTTGGGGCAGGGAGATTAAATTAGATATTAAAA
>CAYOWE010000016.1:0-10646 GCA_964407595.1 uncultured Candidatus Saccharibacteria bacterium
TGATGGACAGGTGATTATCGTTGATGATTTTACTGGTCGCTTGATGCCTGGTCGTCGTTATTCTGAAGGTTTGCACCAGGCATTAGAAGCTAAAGAAAAAGTTCAAGTTCAACAGGAGAGTCGGACTTTAGCTTCTATCACTTTTCAAAATTATTTTCGCCGCTATCCTAAGTTAGCTGGGATGACCGGCACAGCCCTTACTTCAGCCGAGGAATTTCACGAAGTCTATGAATTAGAAGTAGTCGTCGTGCCGACTAATAAGCCGATGATTCGTCAGAAGTTACCAGACAGTATTTACAGAACCGCTCAAGGTAAATTCCAAGCCATTGTTAGAGAAATAAAAAACCGTCATCAAAAAGGTCAACCAGTTTTGGTTGGTACAGTTTCTATTGAGAAAAATGAGTTGCTGTCCGCCTATCTTAAAAAGGAAGGCGTCCCTCATCAGCTTCTTAATGCTAAACATCATGAACAAGAGGCCAAGATTATTACTCAAGCTGGTCAAAAAGGGGCGGTCACTGTCGCTACCAATATGGCTGGCCGGGGCGTGGATATAATTTTAGGCGGCCGGCCAGAAGAATGGGCAGGCGAGCAAGGACATCTTTCAGCTACGCAAAAGGGCAAACAAGCGAGGAATTTTGCTGCCGAGAATCGCTCGCTCTCCGCCTCCGGCGGAACCATGCCCGCTCACGATTCTAGGCCGCTGAAAGATGCCTCTGCTTGCCTGCCTACTTGGCGGCAATATCATGATGAGATAGTTAAATTAGGCGGTCTCCATGTTATTGGTACGGAAAGACACGAAGCGCGGCGGATTGATAATCAGCTGCGCGGCCGGGCTGGCCGACAGGGTGACCCGGGCTCAAGTCAGTTTTTTGTTTCCTTAGAAGATGATTTAATGCGCATTTTTGGCGGGGAGCGAGTTAAGTCAATGATGGAAATGTTAAAAGTGCCGGAAGACCAGCCCATTGAAAACAAATTAATTTCCAAGGCCATTGAATCAGCTCAGGCAAAAATTGAAGGTTATAATTTTGATACTAGAAAACATGTTTTAGATTATGATGATGTCATGAACAAGCAAAGAGAAGTGATTTACCAGAAAAGAAAAGAAATTTTAACTAAAAAGAGTCTTAAAGCAGATATTCTGGAAATAATTAGAGAAGAAATTAAAAAGCTCGTTCAATTTCACAGTCAAGACGGAGAGACAAATTATAAAGAAATAAGCGAAATAGTTAAAAGCATTTTTCCCGTACCGAATAATTTTCTGGAAACCTTAAAGAATTTTGAAGATCCGGAAGAAATTAATCAGTATTTAATTAAATTAGCTGAAGAGACCTATCAACAAAAAGAAAAAGAATTAGAGACCAAGAATATGCGCCAAATAGAAAAATTTGTTTCCTTGCGCAGTATTGATACGCTTTGGATGGACCATTTAGATAATATGGACCATTTACGGGACAGCGTCCGCTTGCGTGCCTATGGTCAAAAAGACCCCCTAGTTGAGTATAAGAACGAAGGCATGCGCTTATTCCAGAGATTATTAACTTCCATTCAATCAACTGTGGTTAATACTATTTATAAAATAGCTTTGGCGCCAGCTGGAAACATTGCTAGTCAACCAGCCGGGTCAGCTACTATTGGTAAATCGTCATCAGGTAAAAAACTCGGCCGTAATGATCCCTGTCCTTGTGGTAGCGGCAAGAAATATAAAAAATGCTGCTATCCCAAATATGGCCGGTAATAAAAAAGAGACCACCGTTTAGTGGTCTCCAATCTCTCTTTCCTTTCGGGCAGCCATTCTCAGATAGGGCGTCATCTGTCTTATCTCTTTAATCGGTATCTTTGCTCTGCGGCAATGGACAATAAACTTTTGGCCAATTTGGCGAAGCGATAGTCCTTTCTCGAATTGTTTAGCCACCCAAGAGCTAATTATTATTTTCCAGAATTGCGATACCTGAAATTGGTTTTCTATTTCTTCCTGTTTTAAGCTTTTTTTCAAATTTATCCCTCCTTTCTAAAGAACTATATTGATAGATTATCACTGATTAATCAATTTATCAATATGAAAAAAAAACTTAAGATTTTTAGTTACCAAAACTACTTAGGAATGATTAAAGCCAGTCAAGGTAGTCAGATGTTCCGGCATCTTTATGTTTTAGAAAATAAGCAAAAGAAGGATATTCTTAAAAATGGCGAACTTTCTTGCGCTTATTATGTTTCTTCAATTCTGAAAATCTTTGATTTAATTTCCCAGCCGCATGCCACGGTTAAAAGTACCATTGAGGATATACTTAAAAGCGGTTGGCAACCGACTAGAAAACTAAAACCTGGTAATGTTTTGGTTTGGCAGGAGAAAGAATTTCCTAATGGGACAATTCATAAGCATGTTGGTTTTTATTTAGGCCAGGATAAAGCAATTAGTCATCGATACGAAAAGAAAATGCCAATTATCCATCATTTTACTTATGGCCAAACCCAAACAGGCCAGCTCAAAAGAAAAATCATTCAAATATTAACTCATCCGATAATTAGATAATGTTTTTTAAGGAGCCGAAAAATAGTAAAGAGATTTATTGGACTAAGCATGTTAAGGAAAAGATGCGTTATTATGGATTGGCTGAGGGGCGGCTGCGCCGGATTTTGAAAAGCCCAGCCCGGCAGGAAAATGGAATTGCTCCACGGACCGTTGCTTTAATGCAGCCAGCTGGCACAAAAAGGCCAAGCGAAATTTGGCTGATGTACCAGCAGATTGGCCGAAAAAAGAAAATGATTTCGGCCTGGCGCTATCCCGGGATTAGTCCTAAGGGCGAACCAATTCCTATTCCAGAGAATATTATTGAGGAATTGAGGAAAGATGAAAGTTGGGAGTGACACTCTCAACTTTTTTGATTTGTCTTTGCGAAAATTTTGACAAAAAAAAGAAAACAAGGTAGATTAAAGTTAATGGGAATCTTCACCAAAGGAGTCAGCGAGAAAAGGCCCCTTAGAGACGGGTCTCTGTCAAAGGGCGGACAGGCTGCCTTTAGAAGAAAAAACAAAAAAGTCCCCTGGACTATTTTTATTATTTTTGTCGTTGCTTTGTTGGCGGCTTTTTTAAATTATCCAATTATTTGGGATAAAGGAGTTGATTGGATTAATCAACGGGCAGGCCTAACTTTACTGCCCAATTTTTATAAATTGCCTTTCAAATTGGGACTTGATTTACAAGGTGGTACCCATTTAGTCTATCAGGCGGATTTATCCAATATTAAGTTAGACGATTACACGGATTCCATGCAAGGGGTGCGTGATGTCATTGAACGGCGGGTTAATCTTTTTGGCGTAGCCGAGCCGGTTGTCCAGGTTAATAAAGTTGGCTCGCATTATCGTTTGATTGTTGAATTAGCTGGGGTTAAAGATGTTAGTCAGGCTATTGCCATGATTGGCCAGACACCCGCTTTGGATTTCAGAGAAGAAAGACCAGCCATTGAAAAAGAAAGTATTTTAGCTGAACAAAAAGAGATTGAAGAGAAATTAAAACAGGGGATAACTATTACTCCTGAGGAAGAAAACTTATTACTTAAGGATCCATTTTTTACACCGACTCAATTAACTGGCCGTTATCTTGAAGGAGCCCAATTGGGCTTTGACCAACAGACCTATCAGTCGCAGGTTAATCTTCAGTTTGATGATGAGGGCGGTAAGATCTTTGAAGAATTAACCAGAAAAAACGTTAGTAAGCATTTAGCAATTTATTTAGATGGCGTTCCCATTAGCGCGCCAGTAGTTCAGGGGGTAATCTCTGGCGGCAACGCTCAAATTACTGGTGATTTTTCTTTAACCGAAGCCAAGGAACTGGTCCAGCGTCTTAATGCCGGCGCTTTGCCGGTGCCGATAAGTTTAATTAATCAACAGACCGTTGGCGCCAGTTTGGGTCATCTTTCCTTGGAACAGTCCTTACGAGCCGCTCTTTGGGGCTTTTTGGCTGTTTTGCTTTTTATTATCCTTTACTATCGTTTGCCCGGCTTGCTGGCTAGTTTATCTCTTTTAATTTATATTGTTTTGGTTTTAGCTATTTTTAAATTAATTCCGGTTACCTTAACTTTAGCCGGTATTGCTGGATTTATTTTATCTATAGGTATGGCCGTTGATGCTAATGTGCTTATTTTTGAACGGCTCAAGGAAGAACTTAAATCAGGTAAAAGTTTTGGGGGAAGTATTGAGGAGGGTTTTCGCCGGGCTTGGCCAGCCATTCGTGACGGCAATATCTCCACCATAATTACTTGTTTAATTTTATTTATTTTCGCCACCGGCTTAGTTAAGGGCTTTGCTTTGACTTTAGGCATCGGTGTTTTAGTCAGCATGTTTTCAGCTATTATTGTGACCAGAAGTTTTTTAAGGTGGTTTATTGGGGGGAGGTTGGAAAATTGGCAAAGAATTTGGAGATAATAAGTTTATGCAAATTATTTCTCATCGCAAAATCTATTTCTCTATTTCGCTTATACTGGTTTTAGCCAGCTTAGTTAGTTTATTGCTTTGGGGGTTAAAGTTAGGTATTGATTTTAGTGGCGGTACTTTAATGGAAGTAGAATTTTTGGAAGAACGGCCAAGTAATCAGCAAATTCAGGAAGGGTTAGCTGATTTAGAATTAGACCAGATTATTCTTCAATCAACCGGTCAAAAGGGATTGATTTTGCGTTTAAAAGACATTGACGAAGAAACTCACCAGATGATTTTGGCAGAGTTAAGGAAGCTTAACTCATCAGAGGAGTCAATCTCCCAAATTATTACTGAAAAAAGATTTGAATCAGTTGGTCCCTTAATCGGCCAAGAATTAAAAAGAAAAGCTTCCTGGGCAATTATTTTAGCCATGGCCGCGATTATTCTCTATATCGCCTGGGCTTTTCGTAAAATTTCTAAACCAGTTGCTTCCTGGCAGTATGGTTTAGTCGCCATCATCGCTTTATTTCATGATATTCTAATTACCCTTGGTTTTTTTTCAGCACTTGGTCATTATTGGAATATAGAGATAGGACTGCCTTTAGTAGCCGCTTTTTTGACCATTCTTGGTTATTCGGTGAATAATAGCATTGTTATTTTCGACCGGTCACGGGAAAATCTTTTGCGGTCTCATTGGACTGATTTTGAAGAGACAATTAATCAAAGCATTGAGCAAAGCGTGACACGTTGTCTTAATACTGCCCTGACCACTCTTTTTGTTCTTCTAGCCATCTTTTTATTAGGCGGCCAAAGTATTAAATATTTTGCCTTAGCTTTAATTATTGGCATAATTATTGGTACTTATTCTTCTATTTTCGTGACTAGCTCTTTAATCGTTGTCTGGCAGAAATGGCAAAAGAAATAGTATTGACGTCTATTAAATAATGTGTTAGATTAAAACTAATATCTTATAAAAATATGAGCAAAATTCCATCCTCATTAAAATATGAGCAATTGGTTTTCCAAGCAGTTAAAAATGTTGCCAATCAGCGGACACGAGAAATTATTAATTTGCGTTTTGGTTTACAAGATGGTCAGCGGCAAACCCTGGAAGCAATTGGCCAAAAATATGGCATTACGCGAGAGCGGGTTCGTCAAGTGGAGGAAGCCGCTTTTTCTGATTTCAGAAAACCAGCTCCGATGAATTTATTTAAGCCAGCTTTTCAGTTGATTGATAATTTTCTCAATCAAGAAGGTGGTTTGGTCAAAGAAGAAAGATTGCTTTATTCTTTAACCAATCAAGAACATCTTCATCCCAGGCGGGGCGGTCTTTTCTTTATTTTAACTTTAGGTCGACCTTATCAACGTTTTGTTGAATCGGATAAATTTTATTCTCTTTGGACTAATTCTCCGGATAGTTTTAATAAAACAAATTCTTTTATTACTAACTTAGTCAAAAACTTAGAAGAACAGGAAAAACCAGTTCCCTTAAATTATGTTTTAAATTATTTTAAAGAAGCAGGCGCTCTTTTACCGAAAAGAGTTTTGTTTTCTTATTTAGATGCTGCCAAGCAGATTGACCGGGATAATTTTGGTCATTTTGGTTTGAGTAAATGGCCGCAGGTTAATCCGCGCGGCGTTAGGGATAAAGCTTTTATTATTTTCAAAGAACAAAATCATCCTCTGCATTTTAGAGAAGCAGCTCAGTTAATTAATCAAAGTAATTTTAATACTAATTTAGCTCGCCCTCAAACTGTTCATAATGAATTAATTAAAGACGATCGTTTTGTTTTAGTTGGTCGGGGGACTTATGCCTTAAGAGAATGGGGCTATCAGCCGGGGACTGTCCGGCAAGTAGTTGTCCAAGTATTGAAAGAAAATGGTCCTTTATCTAAAGAGGAAGTTTTAGCTCGAGTTTTAAAAACTCGGTTAGTTAAAAAGAACACTGTCCTGATTAATCTTCAAAATCGAGAATATTTTATTAGAAATGAGGAGGGTAAATACAACTTGCGCAGAGTATAAAATTGATAACTTCGCTGTTATTTTATTATGCCTAGCCCTTTAACGGTTATCTTTACTTTTATAGTTGGCCTTTATTATTTAGGAGGGTTTTTATTATCTCTTTGGTGGATTTATTTACCTTTAATTCTTTTTTTCTTGGTTAAAGGTTTATGGTTGAAAAATATCAGGCAGAAATTTATTAAGAATATAGATTGGGTTCTCTTGGAAATTAAGCCGCCAGCCGAGATAAAGAAAACGCCGCGAGCTATGGAACAATTTTTTGCTGGTTTGCACGGTTGTCAAAGGACGCCTAACTGGAAAGAAAGAAATTTAGAAGGTCAGGTTCAGGAATGGTTTAGTTTGGAATTAGTCAGTCAGAATGGTGAAATTCATTTTTTTGTTCGGACACTGGCCATATATCGAAATTTAATTGAGGCCCAAATTTATGGTCAGTATCCAGAAGCAGAAATTAATCAGGTTAATGATTATGTTCAATCAGTCCCGGCTGATATTCCTAATCAAGATTATGACTTATGGGGAACAGAGTTAATTTTGAACAAAGAAGACGCCTATCCTATTCGGACTTATGAGACCTTTGAAAGAGGTCTTCTTATGGAAGAACAGCGAATTGACCCCATCTCTTCCTTATTAGAAGTAATGAGTAAAATAAATGATGGAGAGCAGATTTGGATTCAAACATTAATTCGGCCAGTTGATGATAATTGGCAGAAAGACGGTGAGAAACTAAGAGATAAATTAATTGGTCGAGCCATAAAAAAAGCGCCGGGTGATGTTAAAAAAGAAGTTATTGCCTGGAAAGACACCACTAAGCAGCAAATTAATTTACTCTTAGCTGGTCCAGTTGATAAAGAAAAAAAAGAAGAAAGAGAAATTAATCCTTTGGATTGGATGACTAAAACAGAAAAGGATGTTATTACCGCTCTTGAAGAAAATATTTCCAAAATTGGCTTCGAGGTGATTATTAGGTTTATTTATTTAGCTCAAACAGCTGTTTTTGCCAAGCCTAATGTGTCGGCAGTAATTGGTTGTTTTAAGCAATTTAATACCCAACATCTTAATGGTTTTAGACCTAATAGCAAATTAAGTACCAAGATTGATTACCAGGTTCAATTAAAAAAACCTCGCGAAGTTTACCGAAAAAGGAAAATATTAGCTGCTTACCAAAAGAGAGATTTTGTTCAACATTCAAAGGTGATTAAATATCTCAAGTTATTTTTCTTTGAACGTTTACCTATCCTCAAATGGTTTTTTATCAGAAGCCAGCCCTTTGTTTTTAATATAGAAGAATTAGCCACTATTTATCATTATCCTGGCCTGATGGTCAAGGCGCCTTTAACACCTAAAGTAGAATCTAAAAAAGGCGAACCGCCTACCGGTTTGCCGATTGGATAATGTTAAGGGCTACCCTTTCTTTATATGAACGATATTAATCTTTTTGCTGAAACTAATTTCCGTAACCAACGCCGCCAGTTTGGTATTAAAATTGATGACCGGCGGAAACATTTATATGTTGTTGGTAAAACTGGCATGGGCAAAACAACTATGCTGGAAAATATGGCTATCCAGGATATTCAGGCAGGTCGGGGAGTCGGTATAGTTGATCCACACGGAGAATTCGCTGAGAAAATGCTGGATTTTGTTCCCTCCCAAAGAATAAACGATGTTATTTATTTCAATCCAGCTGACCTGGATTATCCGATTGCCTTTAATGCTATTGAGAGAGTTGACCCTGAACACCGCCATTTGGTTGCCTCTGGTCTGGTTGGTGTTTTTAAGAAAATTTGGGCCGAGACTTGGGGACCGCGTTTAGAATATGTTTTGCGTAATGCTATTTTGGCTTTATTGGAGTATCCTGGAGCAACCTTATTGGGAATTATGCGGATGTTGACTGACAGAGATTATCGCCAGAAAGTAGTTGATAAAATTCAAGACCCAGTGGTCAAAAGTTTTTGGGTTGATGAGTTTTCTAAATACCGCGGCAGTTTTGAAGTAGAAGCAGTTGCGCCAATTCAAAATAAAGTTGGTCAATTTTTAACTAATCCTTTAATCAGAAATATTGTTGGTCAGACCAGATCAGCTATTGATATTAGAAAAGCTATGGACGATGAGAAAATTCTGATTATGAATCTTTCCAAGGGTTTGATTGGCGAGGATACTTCAGCTCTTTTAGGGGCTATGTTGATTACCCGTTTGCAGTTAGCAGCGATGTCCCGAGTGGATATTCCTGAGGAAGAACGAAAAGATTTTTATCTTTATGTTGATGAGTTCCAGAACTTTGCCACTGAGGCCTTTGCTAATATTTTATCAGAAGCCAGAAAATACCGTCTTGATTTAATCTTGGCTCATCAATATATTACCCAAATGGAGGAAATAGTCAGAGATGCTGTTTTTGGTAATGTGGGAACGATGATTAGTTTTCGGGTTGGCGCCCAAGACGCTGAATATTTAGAAAAAGAATTCGTTCCTGAGTTTGGTGTTCAAGATTTGGTTAATTTAAGTTTTGCTCAGATCTATTTGAAGTTAATGATTGACGGGGTGGCTTCCCGTCCTTTTTCCGCGGCTACCTTAGCTCCCTTTGACAAGCAAGACGAAAGCTATCGGGAAAAAATTATTAAGAGTTCCCGTGAACGTTATGCCAGTAACCGGCAAGAAATAGAGGACAAAATTGCCAAATGGAGTGGAGTTATTGAAAAGGAAAAAGAGGCCAAGGAGAAAATCAATCGGCCATTATTTGAAGCAGTTTGTTCAGAATGCAATAAAAAAATTCAGGTTAGTTTTAAACCTGATGGGGTTAGGCCGGTTTATTGTCCTGAATGTTTGGAGAAAATTAGAAAGAAGACCTCTACGGGTCAATTCCGTAAGATGCCCGAAGCTGTTTTACGAAGTCAAAAAGATTCAATTAATCAGTCGTTCGTTCAAAAAAGTTCACCTACCCAAATTTCACCTTCGGCAAAAATTGTGGCGGGCGAACCAAAAATAATTGAGCCAAAAGGAAAAGAAATTTCTTTAGCTGAGGCAGCGAAAAAAGAACCAGTTTCTTTTAGAATAGAAAAAAAACGAAAACAAGTTGATTTAGAAGGATTAAGAAAAACCATTGAGGAATCTTTAGCTGCTGCAGATAAAGAAAAAAATAAAAAATCATAAAAGAAGGGAGGTGATAAAAAGTGAAATTAGATAAAAAAGCGCTGGCTTTTACTACGGGTATTATTTGGGGTTTAACTATTTTAATAGCAACTCTTTGGGTAATCTGGCGAGGCGGCGGCAATACCTTAGCTCTTCTTCAGCAGTTTTATTTTGGTTATTCAATCAGTTATTTAGGAGCAATTATTGGCCTGATTTACGGATTTGTTAATGGTTTTATTTGCGGTTGGATTGTTGCCTGGTTCTATAATGGTTTTGTTAAATCTCCTGAGGAATAAAAATAGAAGATCCTATTTTATAAATGAATAAATAAAAAAAGGCCTATTTTGACCTTGTTTCGTGTTTAAGGATTTTTTTAAAATCCTTTTTTTAAATTTGGATGGAAGAGAAGGGTTCTATTTCCTTCTCTTCCATTTTTTGAGGGCTTTTCCCCAGTTTTTCCTTTATCAAGTCGGATTATCTGGCGGAATGCCCTACCTCTGCGGCGATGAGCCGGCCCCTGTTTGCATAGCTGCGATGACGAGGGCGATCGGCCTGGGGAGACGCACGGGTATCAGCCGTGCCATGGTAGGAAAAATTTTCCATAAGAACCTCCTCCTTATCAAAGAGATTCCAATAGCTAGGGGACAGAAGACATCCTTCTGTCATAGCCAAAGAACTGCTGTAAATTTATCATATTCCTTAAAATTAGTCAATAGAACTTATCCCCAGATTTTAAAGGGACATGTAAGGGGACTGTCCCCGTCCTGTTTGTCGAGTATTGTCAGGCAAAGGCAATCAGGGTATCATATAGACATGACTTCTCAAGAAATCCGTCAAAAATTTCTGGACTTTTTTAAGTCCAAAGACCACACTGTCTTGCCTAGTGCTTCTTTAATTCCGGAAAATGACCCAACCACTCTCTTTATTTCTGCGGGCATGCATCCTTTGGTCCCATATCTAATGGGGGAAAAACACCCTCAAGGGAAAAAATTGGCCAGTGTTCAAAAATGTATTCGGACAATAGATATTGATGAAGTTGGTGATGCTTATCATCACACTTTTTTTGAAATGCTCGGTAATTGGTCTTT
>CAYOWE010000017.1:0-10633 GCA_964407595.1 uncultured Candidatus Saccharibacteria bacterium
TGAGGAAGATAATAATCCTCAACCTCAACTCTGATTTTCTTTTTACTACACACGGTTTGAAAAGATGGAAAGAGAGGCAGAAGCATATTAGGAAAGTTGAAATAAAAAATCGCCCCTCGGGCGATTTTTTTGGTGGAGCGAAACTGAGTTGACAAATTTACTCTTTATGATTAGAATAGAAATATCAAACCCTCTTAGGGTAGCTCTTTAAAAAAAAGGCGTCTGATTGAATAAAAACCGGAAGAAATTATAAAACAGGAGGTAAAATAATGAATAAAAAAGAAATTATTCAGAAAGTAAAGGAACAAATTAACCCAGAGTATATTAAATACCTGGTTTGGTATGGCAATTTGGCAGGGAACAACGTTAATGTAATGGCGGTAATAGATAAGAGGAGAACCAGAGTTCGCCCTTGCGAATCACCAAAATCAAAATTAGATATTTTGACGATTGGCAAAGGCGAATTTCAAAGGAGATTAAGGATGCTTGATCCTATAATCACCGAACCCCTTATAACCGGTTTTTTGTTGAAAGGTAATGAGGTAAAGTTCGGTTTGTTGAGGAGCAACACTATAATATCTTTTTCTCGTGTTAAAGAAACAGCAAAAGCAGCTGCTCCTTTTCTTTTGGAGAAAGCCCGCGCAAGGTTAAAAAATGCCAGTCAGTTGTTACGGGCTTCCGAGCAGAGAAATGGAGATAATTTGTTTTCCTGTTTGGTCAATCTTTCTTGGGCTTGTAGCTATTTTGAATTTGCTGAGTATTACGGGAACAGCCCCGGATTCGTTCCTATTACCTTTGCTCACTTATTAGCGCAAGATGGAGAATTCGCACTCGGAGAAGTTATGGAGGTCTTGAAAGCTGTTAAATTAGGGAGAGAATTTAGTAAAGACCAAGTGGTTAATTTGTTCAAAAAAACTCAAAAGATGTTAGGGGTGGTTAATTAAAACCACCCTTTTTTATTAACACAAGCGAGGGAACCCCGCCCTCTATGTATATGTATTATTTTCTTACAGCTTAGAGGGCGGGGTAACCGAGCAATGTGTTAATATAGTAAGGATGCAGGAAATATTTAAATGTATGTTTGAGATTTTTAAAAAATGTCCGAATATAATCGCTGCTGTTTCAAGAAAGGAAGACGGAACAATGAAGTTGTCTGGCGCTTCAATGGGGGACAAGGAGATTATTGAGAATAGAGAAAGATTTTTAGGAAAATTGGGGATTGAAGATAGATTGATGGTGAAAGCGGGTTTGGTTCATAAGAATAGCGTAAAGATTGTTTCTAATGAGGAAGCCGGGAAGGTAATAAAGAAAACCGACGGATTAATAACAGCAGATAAAAATTTATTTTTAACTATTACGGTGGCTGATTGCCTGCCGATTTTTATTTACGACCCGGAAAAAGAAATTATCGGTTTGGTTCACGGTGGCTGGCGGAGTTTGGCTCAAAATATTTTGACTTTAAATGTTGAGAAAATGACTGAAGATTTTGACAGTTTGCCAAAAAATATTTTAGTTGGGATAGGTCCGGGGATTTCCCAATGTCATTTTGAAGTGAAAGAAGATTTGTTAGTAGAATTTAAACCTTATTTGGGAGGCGCTCTATTAAATAAAAACGGAAAATTATTTTTAGACCTAAAAAAAATAGCTAAAATTCAATTAACTAATTTAGGAGTGAGAGAAGAAAACATTGAAATTAGCCCGGAATGCACTTTTTGCCTTCCCGATAAATATTTTTCTTTTAGAAGAGACCGACCAAAAAAACCTCAAACAATGATGGCAGTTATTGGAAGGAAATAAAAAATCGCCCAAAGAGCGATTTTTTGTAAAAGTAAACCCCGTTAGAGATTCCGAGGACAAAGAGAAATCAAAGAAAGAACATATCTCTAACGGGGTAAACCCGGCTTATGTTTAATTAAATCTTGATTTTATTTATCAACATCTCTAATAAATTTTTCACTTCATTTTGAGCTCCGGCTTCAGTTTCGCTGTCAACAAATTTTTGCCATTGGACTAAAATTTCCTCATCGTCTAAATTTCTAACCGCATTTTCTAATTTTAGCCGTGTTTCAAAATCAATTTCTGTTTCTGCCTTCAATACTTTCTCAATAAAAAGCTTGGTAAATTCTAAAACTTTCTCATTTAATTTTTGAGTTTCTAAACCAGTTTGTGTTTCTTGAAATTCTTTTTGAACAGCAAAATATTTAGCGCCAAAAAAGACATTGCCAGCTAATAATATAATTATAATTATATTAAATAAATAAATTTTTGATTTCATATTCTTAGGATTAAGAATTAACTTCTTAATCCTTATTTCTTAATTCTTTCCCGTATTTTATCACGATAAAAGTTGTAAAGCAAAAGAAGAATAATTGCAATCAGCAAAATAGTTTTCCATTCCACGACCTTTAGCCACCAGTATTTGGTTTTTAATTCAATGTTGAAATGGACGCCACTGCCTTCTTTAATCTGAAAGGGTTTGCCGTCGTAAACAAGATAACCTGGCGCCTCAACTTTAAGATAATAAGAACCTTCTGGCACTAAAAATGAGTATTTGCCAGTGGTGTTGGTAATCTGGGGATTTTCCTGTTGATATTCTTTTGCTGGCCATAATTCATATTGTTTGGTTTCAGGATTTAGCCAAAAAAGAGAAACAATAGCTCCGGGAATGCGAGTTTCTTTATCCCCGTCTTTTTCATAAATATATCCTTCCGGGTCAATTATGGTAATCAGCCGGATTTCTTTTTTGCCTAATTCTGAATCTTCAAAATCCATTACCGTGATAATCTCGTATTCACCTTCAACTATTGGCGCATTAATTTCCGCTGTATAAATACCGTCATTGTCAGGGTCTGTATATTCAAATTCCATTAAAACCAATCTTTCCTCAATTTCTACGGGATCATATTCCTTGGCAAAAGAAGGCGAGGCAAAAACCATTGACGCTAACAATGAATTTAGTGATAATTCCTGATTCTTGCTTCCTAATTCTTTTTTCTTTGATTTAAAAACCACATATCCCTTAACGCTTTTCACCGGCTTGTCCGGCTTGACCACTAACTGAAGTGGTTTGCCGGAAATAGTGTTAATCCTTTGCTCTGGCTCGCCTTTTTCAGCAACAGATAAAGCAATGTTAAAATCAATCAATTCTCCGCCAGTTTTGGCAAAAACAATTTCTGTGGGAATTTGCTGTTTTGCTTGGGCCGATAATTCAGCCATTGGAACGCCTTTGGGCAAAGCAAATTTTCCCGGTTCAATTCTTGCTGTTGACAAACCAACTCTTTCAGTTAATCCGGGCAAGGTCAATTTAACGGTTTTTAATTTTTTAATATCAGTGATTTTGGTTACCCCAACTTTTTTCAGGGTCTCTCCAAGGTCAGGAAATTTTTCAGCTAATTCCTTAATCTCTTTTGGCAAAGGTGCTAAAACAAATTCTCTGATTGGCCCTGAAGGCAATAATTGCCATTTACCTTGCATTGTTAAAGGCGCTTCTTCTGGCACTGTAATTATTTCTTCTGGTATTTCTTCTGGTTTTGGTTTGGGCTTAATGATTTCCTTGATTTTCTCTGGTATTTCTTTTATCTTTTCTGGTATTTCTTTGATTATTTCGGGAATCTTTTCTATGATAGGTTTCTTTTTTCTTAAAATAATAGTGTCAGAAACAATCTCTGAAGCTTGGCCATACTGAGTATAGAATTTAGCATAAACAGTATAAGTTCCTTCCGGGCATTGTGGTTTTCTATAGCATAAATCCCAATCGTAGGAGGATTGATAAGTAATCTGACCTGTGTCTGCTCCTAGAGAAAAATTAGGGTCCCTGGAGATAGCCATTTTCTTAGTATCCTTTCCAGCAAACAATTTTAAACTAACTTCTCTTTCTTCGGTATATTCGTCGCCCTGATTAATTAAAACCTTAAATCCTCCTTTGGGACTTTCTGAGGTAGGAGATGGTGGACTTGGAGGATTATATGTCCCTGAAGGCAAACCGCCGCCGCCACAACCATTAGTGGATTTAGTCAAAGAAATTGTATCTGTTGGCACAGCATCTCCATTTCTGTATTTAACGGTGTAAGTGTAGGAAGTGCCGCAGGATAAACCGGTATCTTGCCAGGTATTGGTCTGAATCCAGCCGGAATTAGCTCCGGAACGAGAGAAATAATAACCAGAAGAGCTAGCCGTATCATTAGGAAAAGAATCTACTGACAAAGTAATACTATTTGTGCTCACTGCAGTAGCTGTAAGATTGGTGGGAGTGCCAGTTAAAGTATAAATCGCCGAAGTAGTGCTGTAGTCGGAGTTCAGACTGTCCTTGTAAGCCCTAACCCGGTATTCGTATTTATGATTGGCAGATGTTGAGGTGTCGCTGTACGGACTAGCAGTATCAGTATCTATCTGAGTCCAGTCGCCAGCGTCGGTCTTTCTCTCTACTTTGAATCCTGTTTCAAAAGCAGAGTTGTCGGTATACGAAAGAGTGATTTCTGTGTCGCTTACATAGGCTGCTGCGGCGCCCGAGGGGTCTGACGGAGTGGTATAAAGGACATTTGAATCAGTGCTGTAGTCGGAGTTGCCTGCATCGTTATATGCCCTGACGCGATACTGATAAGAGTGGTTGGCCGAGGTGGTGGTATTAACATAAGGCGAAGCGGAATCAGTATCTATCTGAGTCCAGTCGCCAGCGTCGGTTTTGCGTTCTATTTTAAAACCTGTTTCATTAGATGAATTGTCAATCCAAGTTATAGTAAACTGGGTATCACTGTCTCTAACAGATGAACAAGCAGAAGGAGCAGTGGGCACCCCTTGAGTCTCAGAGCCAAAGGTAATAAGGTCATTTTCTAAAGAATCACGCTGAGCGGCAATCCAATCATCACTCCTTAAGGTATTGGAAATCCTTACTTCGTCAAGATAACCGTCAAAGTGATCATCGTCGTAAGTATCTTTACTTCCTATTCCTGTATTAGTAGAAGTGGTAGGGTTAACGCTGCCGCTAATACCTGCTATAGATGTAACTTGAGAACCGTCTATGAACATCTCTACTACATTACCAGTGGTATCACGAGTGCCCCAGAAATCATGCCAATTTCCGTCGGGTGCCTTGGTATAAGTCGCCTGTTTAGCAGTGCCAGCTACCCGAACCTCCCACTGTACCTGATTGGTAACACCCGAACCCCATTCTAATTTCCACCAGGAATCAGGGTCAGCTGTATTCGTGGAGCCTTTTCTTATTAAATCGGTATCGGTGAGGTCTGTTGAAGCATTTGCTCTTACCAAGATAGTGAAATCACCGCTGCCAAATTGTAAAGAAGTAGCATCAGGCACGCCAACATAATCGCTACTTGCGGCAACAAATTGAGGATAAAATCCCAGACCGTTTGCATCGGTGTTGTTTCTTGAGGTTACCTGCTGGGTATCAGCGTCATTATTGTTGCCGGTAGAATCTAAATAAAAACCAGTTTGCTCGGAGAAATGATAAACCGCGGCATAACCATTGCTCCAGACATCGGTTATATTCTGACTGTCAGAAGCCCCGGTGTTGCCGTAATACATATAAATAAAATCAGTGGCGGAAGAGGCATCTATTTGAGGAACCTTGACCCAAATGATTGCTGTCTGACCCGAACTGTCCCAATATTCAATCTCATACTTTAATTCAGTTGAATTATCTGAATCAACAAATCTTAAATCCTGGCCGCTTGACTGGGTTTTTGTGAAGTCAAAATTAGAAGAAGTTAATTTGACTATTACTGGAAAACTAGCTAAGTTTTCCGCCTGGGCAGAGTTGTCAAAAGTGAGTTTTTTGCGGTAGAGCCAGTCAGTGTTCCACCAATAAGAGGCAACAGTAGATGTGCCGGAAATATTTAGAGGAGCGCCGGACACCGTGTCTGTTGTTGAAACTGTTTTGAATTGAAGTTCAAAAGTTTTACCCGTCGTAACTTCGCTTTTTACATCTCCTCTGGCAATTAAATATTGAGTTGTGGTGGTAACATCAAAAGTTTCGGTAAAAGTTACTTCTCCGTCAGCGCCGTCAAAATTCCCAGTGCTTCCCAATTGATTATCGCCGGCGTCCCAAGTGTCGTCTGAAGACAGCCATAATTCAATATTTTCCAAATCATCATCAGCATCAATGGTTCCAGAGTTCTCTTTCAAGGTTATTGCTGTGACTATGCCTGTGGTTACATTCCTCGCTATACTAGCTGAACCCAAGACGGTATCTTGAGATGGGACGTAAATATAAGAGGGTTGAGAAGTAGAAGCAGCTATTGTAATAGTAGGGCTTAAGATGGTTATTGTCTTATCGTCCGCAGCTGTAGTCAAGCCGCTGGAGCCGCTAATAACCAATTCAAGATTGTCGGCAGAAGAAGTGTCTGAAAAATTATCAAAAGATAATTCTGAAATTGTAATTGCGTCGCTAGCCGAAAAATTTTCTGTAACATCTACTACTAATGTTTTATTTGCATCCTCGTAACTGGCCGTAGTAGAAATTTTAAGAGAGCGAGTCAAGTGTTGATAATCGTCAGCTTCTCCTGCAATAAACATTGAGTTACCATCTGGAGAAAAATCCAACCCTTCCGGCTGACCGAATATCCCTACGTCCACCGCTCTTGTCGTCACTATTGTTCCGTCTGTTTCTGCCTCAACTATTATATTGCTTTCTTCGGATAAAAGAAAAAGATGCCCGGAAACCCTATCATAAGAAAGGTCGCCCAAATCCGTATAACCGGCGGCAAGCAGGTTGGTCGCGAGAGTAGTAAATTCAGTAGTAGTCCCATCCATTTCAACCTTAAATACCCGTCCGCCATTACTGCCATCAGCGTGTTTTTCAGTAACCACGTAAAACCAATTGTTATCCGAATCGTAGCTGATTCCTTCCATACCCAGATTACTGATCACGATCATGGTCGGTGTTATCACTGTCCCGCTACTTTTAGCTATCGACGTTGTTTCTGAATCAATTGTAATTATTATAATGTCATATGGATCCCTCTCCTGAGTCACCGCATAACTTGTACCCGACATCCAATCTATTCCCTCTGTATCAATAAAACCAGTCATTGTAATGGTCCTCAAATAGCTTCCGTCCGTTTCGAATTCATAGATTGTCGGCGTGCCGTTGATAATAAAGAAAAGAGTATCTGTGAGCGGATTATAAGTAACGCCCGAGCAATCACCGGTTATCTGCGCCAAATCATTAGTATAGTAGTAACTTGAATAATCTGACAATGTTGGAGCTACGTCAATCGTCGTATCTGTCTGGTCCCATGTCATATTAAATGTAGCGGGTATTTTAATACGGATGTCGTTGGCAGCGGTGATAGTGGCGATAGCCGCATCGGTAATGATAATTCTTTCAATCGCCGTAGCCGCATCGTTCACATAAAAGGTCTGATTGGCAGCGCTGGAGATAGTAGGGGCGACAATAATAATGGTTTTATCATCGGTAGCTTCGGCAGTGTCATTATCGTCTGTGTCAAGTTCAAGATTATCAGTGCTAGAGGTAGCTGAAAAGTTCGCAAAGGAGAGACCGGATACAGTTATGTCGTCGCCGGCTTCAAAGTTTATTGTTACCGGAACAACACAGGTTCTGTTGCTATCTTCAAAGGTAACGGTAACCTCAGCCCCTGAAGATGCAGCTCCTATATGATCCCAATCTGTTCCTGCTATATTAGCCGCTGCATCGGAAGTATCCCAGGTCATATTAAAGGTTGCCGGGATGGTAATCCGGATATCGTTGGCGGCGGTAATAGTTGCAGTAGTAGCATCATCGGTTATAGTAATGGTCTCAATAGCAGTTGCTACGTCTCCCACTCCGAAGCTTTGGTTGGCAGCTGAGGAGATGGTTGGGGCATTAGCTGCTTGTGTTTCTTCACCACCAAAGGTAATAAATGTATCGGCCTCTGAAAGATAGGAGGCCTTAAGCCAGTCGGCAGTACGAATCTTATCTGAAATTCTTAGTTCATCGATTATACCATCAAACCACTGTGAAGAGCTTATCCTGCCTCCGACATAAAGGGCCGTACCTGTAGCGCCTCCTGTAGTATCGTTTGTATAGGAATGGGCGGCTCCTGTCGCCGTCCCGTTTATATACCAGACTATCTGTTTATTTGTCGTATCCCTGACCGCGGCCACATGCGTAAAGGTCTCTAAAGTGACTTTTGCCGAAGAGTAAGTTTTTTCGTTGCTACCTGCATTGTATTCCCATTGCTGGTACATGTCTGTGTCGGATTCAAACTCAAGTCCATAAACTATATTGGTCCCTTCGTCTTCACCTGCTGCCGCATGTTGAGTAATCGGACGGTAATTTGCCGCCGTATCGAGAGTAACCCAGGCTTCTTGAGTCATATCCTCTATGATAACCGTCTGACCAAAAGTGATCCTGTTACTTGAGGCGGGATCGAACTCAGGCGCATCGCCTATCCCTGTAGCAGTCCTGGTAGTAACGCTTATGGCTGTACTATCTTTATTATTATTAGTTGAATCAAGATAGTTTTCCGTGGTTTCTGCAAAGTGATATACGTTCGTATAGTTGCCATCCCAGACATTAATCGCCTCTTGGGCATCATTAGCGCCACTGTTGTCATAATACATATAGATGAAATCTGTATTCGAAGAACTATCTATTTGTGGGACCTTTACCCAGATATATGCCACTTGATTCGTTTTATCCCACTTTTCAATTTCATATTTAAGAGGGGTGAAATCATCAGAATCCACAAACCTGATATCCTCTCCGTTTGTCTGAACTTTGGAAAAATCAAAATTAGCAGCGGTCAGTTTTACCAAAACCGGAAAATTAGCTAAATTTTCTGCTTGACCGGAATTATCAAAAGTGAGTTTCTGTCTATATGTCCAATTTCCGCTCCACCAGGCCTCAACTTTTTTTGGCGGCGGAACAAATAAAAATATCCCACTTATAATTTGAAAAACCAAAAGAACGGTCAGTAATACAGATACTGCTTTTTGAAAATGAAATCTTTTTCTTTTGCATCCCAACCGTTTTAATAAATCTCTCTGTATTTTTCGATTGATTTTTAGAATAACGGAGTCAACCATAAATAAAACTTAAATTATTTCTCTTACCAAAAATCAGGCAAATTAAAAGAAACATTTTTGTAAGCGAACTGATGTTTGATAAATCCAACCAGGCCTCTAATTACTCCGCTGCCAAAACCGGCAATTAAGATTGGCAGATAGATTGATTCAAACATAGGTTTTCAAAATCAAAAAACACTATTCAAAAATAGCGCTTTTATGAGAAATTTTTATAAAACTTAAAATAGAGCGAGCGTTGATTGCTCTTTCTCTTAATCTAACCTTACAAGTCAAAAAAATAGATTGAGTAATGTTGATTATATTATTAATAATTATATCAAATTTCATAAAAAACAACAATAGAATTTTAATAAATTTTTCTTTTTCTTCCTCGTTTGTAATTATAGCAGATTTTTGATAAAGTAAAAATAGTGAAAGTTGAAAACTTTCGGTAGTGAGGGTAGAATAATAATATGGTTTCGGTATATATTATAAATTCCAATAAGGAAAGAGAGCCATTTTCCCTAAAAAAAGTGTATAGGTCGGCCAGACGGGTTGGGGCTTCTAAGGAATTAGCTGAGAAGATTGCCAGAACTATTGAAAAAGAGGTTTATCCTGGCATTACGACTTTAGAGATTTTTAAACGGGTAAAAAAATTACTTCAACAGGAAACCCCCAAAGCTGCTTTAAAGTTTAATTTAAAAAAGGGGATAAAAAAGTTAGGTCCTACTGGTTTTCCTTTTGAAAAATATGTCGGGGCAATTTTTTCAAGAAATGATTTTGAAGTAAAGTTAAATCAGCATATTTCAGGTTTTTGTTGTAAATATGAAATAGATTTTGTAGCTAAAAAGGATAGTTTGTTATATATTGGCGAGTGCAAATATCATAATTTGCCCGGAGGTAGAGTTCATTCAAATACTTCTTTGGCAAATTATGCTCGTTTTTTAGACATTAAAAAAGGAAAATTTTTTAATAAAAACAATTACAAAAATCTAAGAATAAAAAGTTTGCTTATTACTAATACTAAATTTACAACCAAATCTATTAGCTATTCTAATTGTGTAGGGGTGGAACTTCTGGGATGGAATTATCCAAGAAATGGGGGTTTGGAATATTTAATAGATAGCCAGAAATTGTATCCAATTACAATTCTTCCTTCTCTCGATTGGTATTTAGCCGAAATTTTTGCTTCAAAAAAAATAATGCTGGCCCAAGATGTTTTGAGAATCGATGTCGCAAAATTCGCTAAGGAAACAAAAATATCAGAGCAGCATCTTAAACGTTTAGTAAAAGAAGCAGAGATTTTGTTATTATGAAATACACGGATTTTAGGGAGATTTTGGAAATTATTGCCAAAGCTGCCAGGAAAATGGAGACAGTGGAGATTTATTATCCTAAAACAGAAAATACGTCTGAGGGATGGAGAGAGGTTGAGCCATATAGTTTAACTACAGACATAGGAAAGGAAGGGGAACATTTAATTTACGGAAAGGACCGCTTAAGCCCGGGTCATATCTTTAATGGATACACTGTGGGAAGTCAGGACAAACACTGCGGCTCTTTTATAATTGGGAAAATTAAAGCAGCTAAATTAGCTAATAAAAAATTT
>CAYOWE010000018.1:0-8485 GCA_964407595.1 uncultured Candidatus Saccharibacteria bacterium
TCTAAAGCCACAAAAGCAAGCTGAAGGAATCTGAATAAGCATATGACAGAAAGCACCTAAAACAACACCATAAGCTAAACCCATTAAACCAAAATAATTAACTAAAACTAAAGCGCCGAAAATAATGCCCAAGTTATACATAATGGGAGCTAGAGCATAAATCAAGAAACGGCGAAAACTTTGCAAGATACCGCCAAAAACAGCACTTAAGCCCAAGAAGAAAGGACTTAAAAACATAATTCTGGTTAATTGAACAGTCAGTGACAATTTTTCTGAAGAAAAGCCAGGAGCAACTAATCTGATTATCCAGGGAGTCAGAATTATCAAAAGAGCGCAAATAACTATCAGAGACAAAGCCATTAAATTAAGGACACTATTAGCTAAATGCCAAGATTGTTTTTTATCTTTCTGAAGATATTGGATAAAAACAGGGATAAAACCAGCCGAAATTGCTCCCAAGACCAAAAGCGAATAAACTAAATCAGGCATACGGAAAGCCGCATAATAAATATCCAATTCATCACCGGCTCCAAACTGACCAGCTAAAATCCTGTCTCGGAAAAGACCTAAAAGTCGGCTAACTAAAGAAGCCGCTCCTAAAATAACGGCGGCCACGGCTATGGTTTTTGATTGGCTATTGAAAAAAGATTTAAACATCTATTAAACAAGACTCGATGATATGTTTTTCAGCTACGCCAAAATCCCCAGCGTGGATTTTGGCTGCTGCGAGTTGCTCGCTCTCCGCCTTCGGCGGAACCATGCCCGCTCGCAACTCGATGCCGCTAAAAAAAACATATCACCAAGTCTTTAAAGCCTCCTTTAAAACTCAAAAGTCACTCCTAAAAATCTATCTAAACTCAAATCAGTTTCCATCTGCCAATGATCTGATTCCAGTCTACCTTGTTCCGGATGCTGCCAGGAAATCTGCCAGTCAGCCGGAAATTTAATTTGATGACTAAATTGACTACACAAACTACCAGACTGCTTTTGAGCTAATAAACTATAACTATCCGTTGACTTAGTCAAGTTAATTTTGAAAGGCAGTTTGTACTGATAAGTCAAAGTAACTGTCTCGCCCGGGCTAACATAAACCCAATTACCAAAAACGGTCTGGTCATTTTCTTCAAAAATGTGGGTGCCGGTTTTTTGGTCAATGACCATCTTGCTTTCAATAAAATTAACCAAAGAATCGGCTTTAAAGCCCTGCTCCTGATAATCAATTGGCGGCTGATAAATTTCTATGGTTTGTCCTTGAGCGGAAAGCAATTGACTGCCTAAGGGTAGATAAACTCTCAAATAATTAGCATTGACCCGATTCCACCAATCGTATTGAAAATGACCGCCTTGATGCTCTCTGGTTATAGTTAAGGTATCAATAATTGATCCGTCTTCTTGAATTTCTGCTTGATGATTAATTGTTTCCTTAACCACCCGGTCGGTTTTGTAACCATTAATATTTGAAGAAACCACGCTTAAATAATCTCGAGTAGTGGTCAAAATTTCTCCAGACCAGCCTTCTTGACTAACTAAGTTTTCCAAAGAGGGCTCCTTAAAATAGATTAAAATATGTTTTTCTTTAAGACAGTCAAAAATAATCGTTAAGGCCTCTTTTCTTTTTGAAGAAGATAATTGATTTAAGGCCTTGATAAATACAGGCGCCAAATCAGCTAAAATTTTCTTGGGCTGATTAAGTTCTTTATCATAATCAGTTTCTGTCTGATATTGAATTAACTCAACAAAATTCTCGGCGGTTAAAGTAAGGTCATAAGCAGGCATAGCCAGCGGACCTGTTAATTTAAGCAGGCGTTCAATAACTGTTGGCGTTAAACTAATCACTCCATCAACTGTTGGCCCACCGGTTTTTTCATAAAACCAGGCTACTTTTTCAGCTGAAGTGGGAAAATCAGCAAACCAATTAGCGTCATGCATTGACCAAGTGGTACTGATTTTTTGAATTGGCTGCGGCGGAATAATCTTTTCTCGCAATTGACCATCAATATTGTAAATCCCCTCAATAAGCAGGTCTTTGATGGCTCCTTTATTTAAAGTCAGCAGACCGTAAGTGCCGATAAAACCGCCACTGGCTCGCAGTTCGCTATTGTTTTGAAAAATTAATAAATATTGACGAGGATTATCTTGACCTAAAATACTCAAGAGAGCTGTTAAATAATCTTTAGCCTGACTAAGTATTTCTTCAACTAAAGGTAATTTTTCTTCTAAAGAAATAACGGCGGCCTGAATATCAGCCGGCAGAGATTCAACTTTAACTTGAGTTAATTCCTCTTGAGCTAATCTGATTCCAACTAATGCCTGGATTAAATTATTTTGATTAATGGCCATCAAATCAGTCAAGGAATTTTCTTGGCTGGCCAGGATATTTTCAGCCGAACCAGCTGACCCACTTTCGTCTGATGAATGCGGCGAGGCAAGATTGATTAAGCTAAATAAGTTATTAAGGGAAAAACTATTTATGGCCGAAGCTAAATTTTGACCAGCTTGAGCTAAATTTTCACCCACCTTAACTAAATGACTGCCCGAAGAAACCAAGTCTCCCCCAGGCAATTGTTCTAAGATGCCTAAAGTTAACTGACCTAATTTATGAATTTCCTCTTCAGCCTGAAGAAAATCAAAACCGGCCGAACTGAAGTTCTGGACAGCTTGCGGCCAGTCAGCCTGTCCTAATGACTCTTGAGCAGCCAAAAGATTATGGTAAGCAGCCAAACTGCTGCTAAGCACATCTTCTTTGATAACTAAACCATGACTAAACCAAGCAGTCATTGGAATAATTAAAGAAATCAAAAAACCGGCCATTAAAAAACTGCCAAATGATTTAAATCGAAATAATCTCGGAGTTTTTTTAGAAACGAGGCCCTTAAAAGATTTTTCAATAATCGGCTGTTTTGGAAATTGAATTACTGGAGAGTAATCCCGAGAAGCGACTTCGGGAAAATAAAAATCTTCTAAAGAAGCAGTAAGAGCAACGGCTTCATCAGGGACTTCAGGGGCTTTAAGAGCTTCATCAAGGACATCAGGGAGAATCCTTTTTACGGCGTTCTTGGAATGGGGACGCCGTAAAAGGGGCTCTCCTTGTTTGACTGATTCTTTGACTAAACTGATTTGCCTTTCCCCCAAAAGATTATCAGTTGTTTCAATTTCATCTAATTCAGCTAAAATTTCTTCCTTAGTCGGCAATTCCTCAGTAAGTAATTTTGAGGGCAAATCTTCAGTAATTATTCTCTGGGACTCAGGCCAAGATGACTCTGGTTTTTTTACCCCGCACCTTTTCTGGATATGCTCCGCATTTGAACTATAATCCAGAAAAGGTGCGAGGTTTATTTCTATCGCTTCTTCTCTCTGCTTATTTTCTTGTTCAGTTCTTCCTTCTTTTAAATCTAAAATTGTTTTTATCTTTTTAATTTTCTCTATATCTAAATTACCCTGGTCAGTGACCGGTTTGATATCAAATAAGGTAGTAAGGATACGACAACGCTTGGTCTCTTGAAATGTTTTGAGCATACGACAAAACGCCCTAATAAATTGGGACGATTTAATTATACCACGTATTCATTTATTTATTACTGTGGACAAAATAAAAAATTCCCTGACAAGAATTATGAATTCAGGGATTTTTTTAGGCTTGTTTTAGGCCTTTAAAGCTTAACTTTTATACAAACCGGCATCATTATAAATCTTCAATGTTTTCTGAGTCATTTTTGACCATTGGTATTTTTGAATTCTTTTGAATCCTTGGTCAATTAATTTCTCTTGAAGTTTTTTATCTTTTAAAACCTGCTTAATTTTCTCAGCCATTTCTTCGGTATTTTCCGGGTCAAAATAGAGAGCGGCCCGGCCTAAAATTTCAGGCAAACAAGTGGCTTTTGAACAAACCACCGGTAAACCAAAAGCCATAGCCTCTAAAGGAGGCAGACCAAAACCTTCGCCTAAAGAAGGAAAAACATAAAGAGAAGCATTTTGGTATAAAATATTTAAATCGGGGTCAGAAACAAAATCTGTAAAAATTATTCTGCCCGAAGGCACGGCAAACGACATTTTTTTTAGCCGTTGATAAAAATAATCCAGTTCACCGACTAAAACTAATTGGTAATCCATTCGCTTATCCTCAATTAATTTCTTAAAGGATAAAATCAATCGTTCCAAATTCTTATGAGGGTAAGCATTGCCAACATAAAGAATATAGGGTTTACCTAAAAACACAGCCCTTGTTGATAGGACTGTATCTGAAGGACTGTTCCCTTGGTCTGTGTACTTACGGACTGGCGCTCCTTCATAAACTACCTCTATCTTTTCTGACTTAACTTTAAAGTATTTTAAGATATCTTTCTTGGTATAATTAGACACAGTAATAATTTTTTTAGCCCGCTTAATTGCCAAATAAACAACTAAACGGTAAGCTAAATTTTTTAGCCAGTATAAAAACGGATTGAGCGTGGAGGCCCGCCGAGTGGGAAACTTCCTTAAGACCAAATCATGAATAGTGACGACAAATGGTTCCAGGCAAAAAATGGGTACGTTAAAATGAGAAAAGTGCATTAAATCAACTTTGGCCTGCCAAATTTTTATGGGCATTAAAATCTGCTCTGGCAAACCATACCATCGATAATCAGCTAAAACTTTTTTAAAATTAGGATTGCTCGGCTGATATTCAGACCAATTTTCTCGACGAAGAAAAATAATATATTGATTGGTTAAATCAACCTTTTCTAAATTCTCAACTAATTTCTGGATATAACGCCCTAATCCTTTTTGTTTAGGCCCGTAAAAACGGGCATCAATACCTATTTTCATTTGACTTTTTGTCTTAATTTACATAAAATTCTATATAGCACTATTTCAATATAGTACCTTAAAAAGGGGTTATAAAATGAGAGAGAAAATCAATAAAATATAGGAAAAATGGTGGCGGAAGGCGCTAATGACAGATTTAAAATATCTTTGTTTTACTGTCGTAACCGCCCTCCTTCTTCTTTGGATATTTGGAGATTCTATATTTGCTAATCTGGAATGAGGTGGAAAATGGAAATAATCTGTATAACAATGGCCGTCGGAGCAGGATTAATCTTTCTTACCTTATTTTTTGCTCCATTGTTCACTTAAAATTTATAAACTAACCTGGTAGCCAACATGGCTACCTTTTTTTATTCGGTTAATACTTTTAATGTCTGTCGGGCGCATTTTGACCAAGAAAACTTTTTGGCTTGGGCAATGCCTTTTTTAATAAGTCGCTCTTTTAAATTACTATCAGTCAAAGCCATTTCCATGGCCCAGGCCAATTCATCAATATTGTAAGGATCAATCATTAAAGCGCCCTGACCAACTACTTCTGGCAAAGAGGAAGTGTGAGAAACAATTGTGGGCAAACCACAAGCCATAGCTTCTAAGGGTGGAAAGCCAAAGCCCTCAAAAAAACTGGGATAGACAAAAAGTTCGGCTAAATTATAAAGATAAGGCTTGTCTTTATCTTCAATAAATCCAGTAAAAATAATATCTCTTCTATATTTTGATTCTTGGGCCGTCTTTAAGATGTCTTTATAAAGCCATCCGTTAGTTCCGGCAATAACTAATTTTATCTGGGAGCCTCGCTCTCCTTGGCTTTTCAATAATTCAAAGGCCTTGATTAGACCAATAAGATTTTTGCGAGGTTCAATGGTTCCAAAATAAAGAACAAACCTATCTGGTAAATTATATTTCTTTTTTAATTTGACAGTTGGTTGGGCAGTTAATTTGAGAGCGACACTCCCATTTTTAATTGGCCTAAACTGTTTCCCCACTCCCGAATAAATCACCCTTATTTTCCCCGGCTCAAGACCATAAAGATTGATCAAATCATCTTTAGTTGATCGAGAAACAGCGATAATTTTATCAGCTTTTTTAGCTTCTTGTTGGGCGGCCATCAAAAATCTCTGCCATAATCTTTTTCGCCGGGAAAAAAAACCTGGATATCGCTCAAAAGATAAATCATGAAAAGTAATTATTTTTTTGGAGCCGACTGATAAGGGAGCTGTAAAAAAATGAGGGTTAAAATAGAGATCAAAGCCGCCCAGTAATTTATCAATTTTTGGCTGATGAGCATAGCGGGCGGCCATAAAAAAAAGACGGTTGGGAATTCTGAAATCTTTTAACTGAACATTATTTAAAGAAAGCCAAGGATAATTCAGTTGAACTTTTTGATAGGCATTGTAAAAAAGCTTGAAATTAATTTTTGGCTCCAGCGGCAAAAGCTCGGATAAAAGATTAATTGTGTATTCCTCGACACCGGTCCTGGTACCGCGAGCAAGAACTCTAAGGTCAATTCCAATATTCATTATAGTAAGTAATAGCAAGGATTTCCTGCAATTAAGGACTAGATTCCTTTATAGGGACAGTCTCTGATTACTTAATGGCAAGTCCTTGACTCTTGATAAACCTTATAATCTTTTCTTTAAATCTTTCTTCATCAAATTCCATGGCTTTTTCTCTAATCAACTGAGGGTTAAAATCAGTTGATTTAAATTTTTTGAGGGTCTTGATTAAATGTTCTGGGGTTTGTTCTTCAAAAAATAAACCAGTTACTCCTTCTTTAACGGTCTCCAAAGCTCCACCAGCTCGATAGGCAATAACTGGCCGACCAGCGGCCATCGCCTCAACGACCATCATACCGAAATCCTCTTCTTGAGGAAAAATTAATGCTTGACAGTGAGCATAATACTCTTTTAATTTCTCGTCTGAAACTAAACCAATAAATTCTATATTATTTTTAGCTTGTCTCTGTAATTTTTTTCTCTCCGGTCCATCGCCAACAATCTTCAAAGGCCAGCCCAATCTGTTAAAGGCCTCGATGCCTAAATCAAATCTTTTATAAGGTAAAAAACGACCGACCATCAAAAAATAATTATCTAAATTTGAGCTAATCTTAAATAAATTGGTCTTAATTGGCGGATAAATAACTATTGAATCATGATGATAATATTTCTTGATTCGCTCAGCCACAAATTGGGAATTAGCAATAAATTTATCAACTCGTTGAGCGGCTTGTTCATCCCAAAGCCGGATATAGTTCATAAAAAATGGGATAACTTTTTTAACTAAGCCAGGATAACCAAATTCTTCAATATATTTATGGGAATCATCCCAGGCATAGCGAATCGGCGTATGACAATAACAAATGTGAAGGGTCTTAGCTGAAGTAATCACTCCTTTGGCGTAACTAGCTGAATCAGAAAGGACTAAATCATATTGAGAAAGGTCAAACTGTTCAATGGCTAAAGGCATCAACATTAAAAAAGAACGATGATGAGATTTAAGCAAAGGGATTTTTTGTAAAAAAGATGTCTTGAGGCAACGATTTTCAAAGGCATAGCCGGTTTTCTCTTTATGATAAAGCAGGGTGTAAATCGGCGCTTTTGGGAAAATTTGACAAAAGGCTTCTAATACCCTTTCGGCCCCTCCGTATTGATTTAGATAATCGTGAACTAAAGCAACACGCATGTTAAAATTATCAAAATTTGGCGAAGCTAAATTTTGCTAGAATTTTGAGCACCCCGCCCTCTAAGCTGTAATTTAGTAATAATTAAGTAATATTTAAAGATAAATTACTTTTTGACTCTATACTTTACAATTAGAGCATAGAGGGCGGGGTTAAGTTTTTCTAACAAACCCAGCCGCCGAAGCAAGAAATTATATTTATCATAAGCATAGACGACTGGGTTTGACAAAATCCTTAACAGGCCGATCTATCCCTCAATAAAACAACCCAGGTCTTTAAAAAGATTTTTAAGTCCATTAATAAAGACCAATTTTCCACATAGTAAGTATCTAATTTAATTTCTTCTTCAAAAAGTAAGTCAGAACTACCGCTAACTTGAGCAAAGCCAGTCATGCCTGCCTTAATAGCTAAAACCTTTTTATGATGTTTTTGATATTGAGCTATTTCATCCGGCTGATGAGGCCGGGGCCCAATCAAGCTCATTTCTCCTTTTAAGACATTAATCAGTTGAGATAATTCATCAATCCGATATTTACGCAAAATTTGACCAACTTTAGTTATTCGTGGGTCATTTTTAATTTTAAAAAGAGGACCATCTTGTCTTTCGTTATAAGTCCATAATTTTTTTTTCATCCCCTCTGCTTCTTTAATCATTGAACGAAATTTGTAAAGTTCGAATTCTTTACCTTGGCTGATTCTTTTCAATTTAACTAAAACTGGCCCAGCTGAATCCAATTTAATAATAAAAGAAATTAGTATAAAAAATGGACTTAATAGAATCAAACCAAAGAAAGCGCCGATAAAATCAATGATTCTTTTAATAATCTTTCCCCAACCATCTAAAGCAGTTCGTTTTAATTCAACCATCGGCACATCGCCCAATGTCTCCACCGAAGTGTTACTGGTTAGGGTTTGAAAAAGATTAGGGACAAATTTGAAAACTAAATGATTTTCTTCGCAAAAATTAACTAATTCTAAAATCTTTTTTCTAGGCCAATTAGG
>CAYOWE010000018.1:8585-10192 GCA_964407595.1 uncultured Candidatus Saccharibacteria bacterium
AGAAAGATATAAAAAACTAAAACAATAATGCCGGCCGAAAGACCAATAACAATTTTAAAAAAATCTTCTAAAAAAGGCCGGCTAAGTTTAATTTTATAAAGACCGACCAAGGCAAAAACAATTAGAAGAAAAAGAGCCACGCCAATAACCAAAACAAAATAACGATTAAAAGGAAGATTTAAACGGAAAAGAACTGGTCGGTATTGAGCCAGCCAAGGACTGGTCCGTAAAGAATAAGCAGATAAACCAGCTCCTAAAATCATTAGAAAATCTAAAGGGACTAAAATTGAAGTAAAAATGAGTTCTGACTTTTTCATTGATTTGATTTTAATGATTTTTGAGGAAAAAATCAAGGAGCTGAGTATAACCCCGTACTTATTCTGCGGTTATTCGCGTCAAGGATAGACCTCAAATTAATAAAAAACACGTCATCAGACGTGTTTTTTATTGCCCAAGCAAGTAATAAGCCGGGTTCTGTCGAGGATAGTCATCTATCTAGGCCTGTCATTACTGATTGGCTCGAGCGAGCTACTTTTCATCATCCCGCAGTACTGCGGGATGGTTTGCTCTTGCACCAGGCAGGGTTTACCGCATCATTGCGTTTCCGCAAGATGAGAGGGGTCTTACTCCCTCACTTTTCACCTTTACCCCACTCAAGGAGATTGCCCCTTAAGCGAAGAAATATTGTCTCTGTGGCACTTTCCCTATTCTCACGAACGGTGGGCGTTACCCACTGCCTTTTTTATGGTGCCCGGACTTTCCTCCCTGATTCAAAAATGAACCAGAGCGACTACCTAACTTACTTGGGCTATTTTAAGTATAGTCCTATTTGGATAGAATGTCAACTTCGTAGAAAAATACAGAGAAACTTCGGCTTTATCTTTCTTGTTTACTCTTTGAGTGAACTTGCCAAAATTCTTTTATGGGGTCAAGAGAATTAAAGACCAGGCAAAGCAGAAGTCTTCTCTTGGTTGTCCAAGGCCTGATTGACTAATCGGTCAGCTTCTTTGTTTTGCTGGCGAGGAATGTATTTTAAATTAACCTGTTCAAAATCTAAAATTAAATTCCAAACCTTAAGGAACAATGGCTGGAGATCTTCTTCTTTAATTTTATACTGATGATTCAATTGCTTAGCCACCAGCTCACTATCTAAGCGAATCTCAATTTCCATGGCCTTGGCTTTTTTCTTACCAAAAAGAAGTTTAACCTTTTTTAAAGCAAAAACAACCGCCTCATATTCAGCTTGATTATTAGTCGCTCGACCAATAAAATCAGAATATTTCTTGAGGGTCTGACCATTTTGAGTAACAACTACTCCAATGGCCGCTGGCCCAGGATTATCCCGCGCCCCGCCATCAGTATAGATAATGGTTTTCATAAAGTTTTAACCTTTAAATCAATTATTTTCATCTGTAAATCCCTTGTTCCGTTCCACTCATCAACAATAAGCTCAAAAACTACATCAATTAAATCGCCGACTTTCAGTTCATCAGCCCGCTTTCCTAAATTAAAACCGATTGCTTTAAATGTTTTACCACTGTTTGATTGATTATTAAACATCATTAATTCCATTTTCAAATGGTGACCATTATTGCCAACCATTCTTA
>CAYOWE010000019.1:0-9376 GCA_964407595.1 uncultured Candidatus Saccharibacteria bacterium
TATTCTTTAGGCAAAAGACGTTTAATAAAAGCCGGGGTTTCTTCTTTTTTTAATTCATCATTAAGGTAAACCTTGGCTTCTTTGGTATTTGATTTAATGTAAAAAGCACCCGTGAGGACTGGTTTTTTATTCTGCCAATCAAAACTATAGCCCCAGGCATAAAAAAGGATGCTTGGGGTGGCTACAATAAAAAAAAGAATTGCCGAACAAAGAAGCAGACGACGAATCCGATGAGTCATATTAATCTATTGATTTTAACATTAATTAAGCGACTTGCCAAGGGGCTGATAATGGGATAAGATGAAGATATTATGGAGAGGTTTGTTATTCAAGGAGGACGGAAATTAAAGGGAACGATTAGGGTTAAGGGAGCTAAAAATGCCGCCTTGAAACTTCTGGCCGCTTGTCTTTTAACTGACCAGGAATGGACTATTTCCAATGTCCCCCAGATTGAAGATATTTTCAGAATAGTTGAATTACTTAAAGGAGTTGGCGTTGAAGTAAAAAAGAGTTTGCCGGGGACTTATCGGGTAAAAGCTAAGAATATTCAGACGACTCATTTAGAACCAAGTATTGCCCAGAAATTAAAAGGTTCTATTCTAATGGCTGGTCCTTTGTTAGCCCGACAAGGAGAGGCGGTTTTTCCTCAACCAGGCGGCTGTGTTATTGGTCAGCGTCCGCGCGACATATTTTTGGCTGGTTTTGAGGCCTTTGGCGCTAAAGTAAAAGAAAACAGATGTGGTTATCGTTTAGTTACTAAGCAATTAAAGGGAACTAATTTTGTTTTTCCTTTAGTTAGTGTGACGGCTACGGAAACGATGATTCTAACCGCTGTTTTAGCACAAGGGAAAACTATTCTTAAAAATACTGCTTGTGAACCAGAAATTGTTGCCTTAGCTGATTTTTTGAATCAATGCGGGGCTAAAATTAGAGGAGCCGGTACGCCTTTTATAGAAATTGAAGGAGTAGGTTCTTTGAAGGGTGGTCAATGCCGGGTGATACCTGATAGAATTGAAGCTGGGAGTTTCGTTATTTTAGGGGCCGTCAGCCAGAGTCCCATAAAAGTGATTGGTTTAAATCCCGAAGATTTAGATGTCCTTTGGTTTATTTTAGAAAAAGCCGGTGTTGATTTAAAAATAGGTAAAAATTCTGTGCTAATTAAACCAGGTTCTAAATTAAAAGCGGTTAATCTGAAAACTCATGAATATCCTGGTTTTGCGACGGATTTACAAGCGCCCTTTACTGTTTTAATGACTCAAGCTAAGGGTATTTCTTTAATTCATGAGACAATTTTTGAGGGACGCTTGTTTCATACAGATATACTTAATCAGATGGGGGCTAAAATTATTATGGCTGACCCTCATCGGGTAATTATTCAAGGACCGACTAAATTATTTGCTCGCTATATGGTTAGTCCTGATATTAGGGCGGGAATTGCTTTAGTTATGGCTGCTTTGATTGCCCAGGGAGAATCAGTTATTGAGAATATTTATCAAATTGACCGAGGGTATGAGAAGATAGAGAAACGGCTGCAGAAATTAGGAGCGGATATAAAGAGAGTTATCTAAAATTACAAGGCGAAGCCGCAGTAATTTTAGTAATAACGCCTTTACCCCGCCCTCTATACTTTATAATTAAAGCATAGAAGGCGGGGTGACAACTTTCTAACAGCTCGGCGTCGCAAGCAAGCTTGCTTACCTCGCTGACAAAATTGATATGTTTATCAAAAAAATCGGAATTGACTTAGGCACGGCGAATACTTTGGTTTATCTTCCCAAGAAGGGAGTAGTTATTAATGAACCAACAGTGGTAGCTATTTCTATTGAAGATAACCGTATTTTAGCCGTTGGTAATCAAGCCAAAGAAATGCTCGGTCGGACACCAGAAGCCATTATTGCCTTGCGGCCAATGAAGGATGGAGTTATTGCTGATTATCGAGTTACTGAAGCAATGCTCCGTTATTTTATTAGCAAGGTTTTAGGGCGTTGGCGGGTCTTTCGACCGGAAGTTATGGTGGCTGTGCCCGCGGGCATTACTTCTACAGAAAGAAGAGCGGTGGTTGAGGCAACAGTTAAAGCGGGAGCCAAGATGGCTTATGTGGTTAAAGAGCCGATTTTAGCCGCTATCGGCGCTGGTATTCCGATTAATGAACCGGTTGGTCATATGATTATTGATGTAGGAGGAGGCACTTCGGAAATGGCCGTCGTTTCTTTAGGCGGCATTGTTTCCTGGGCTTCGGTTAGAGTGGGCGGCGATAAAATAGACCAGGCCATTAGTGAGTTTATTCGAAAGAAACATAATTTAGCTGTTGGTGAAAGAACCGCTGAAAAGATTAAAATAAAATTAGGGAGTGCTTTGCCTCGAGAAGAAGATATTTCTTTGAAAATTCAAGGTCGCGATTTAGTGGCTGGCTTGCCTAAATTTATTGAGATTAATGGTAATGAGATAACCGAAGCTATTTCCGAACAATTAAGAGAAATTATTCAAGCGATTAAGAGTGTTCTTCAGGCCACGCCACCTGAGCTGGTAGCTGATATTATGGATAAAGGAATGATTTTGAGCGGCGGCGGCGCTTTGCTCCAAGATTTAGATAAGCTGATTATGGAAACGATTGGTGTTTCCTGCCGTTTAGCCAAAGAACCAATGCTTTGCGTGGCTAAGGGCGCTGGTTTAGCTTTAGAGCATTTAGATATTTACAAAAGAAGCATAATGTCCAAGAAATAAAGAATCTAGTTCTATATTTTATCACGCGTTCAGAAATAAAAATAAATTTTTATTTCTCTCACTTACTCAAAAATAATCTATGAATATTGGCATTAATGCCGTGGCGGCCTTTAAACAACCGCGGACCGGCGTAGAAGAATATACCTATCAACTAATTAAACATTTAACGATGCTGGAGGAAAGTAAAAGGCATCGCTTTATTTTATATAGTCAGAGGAATGATGACTATGGCGATCAAGGGACTGTCCCTGAGGGACAGTCCTTCTCGGAGGGACTGTCCCTCAGGGACAGTCCCTTGAATAGTCCTTTGAATATTAAGCAATTAAAATGGTCTTTGCCCATGTGGACGCAAGTAAGATTAGCTTCAGAAATGTTGTTGCATCAGCCAGATGTTCTTTTTATTCCAGTTCATGTTTTGCCCCTGGTCCATCCTCAAAATTCTGTTGTTACCATTCATGGTTTAGAATACGAATATTATCCAAAGATGTATCCCTGGCGACACTTAAGATATCTGCGCTGGAGTACTAAATATGCTTTAAAAAATGCCCGGAAAATTATTGCTGTTTCCGAGAATACCAAGGAAGATTTAATAAGGTTATATGGCGGAGAGCCAGAAAAAATAGCAGTAATTCACCACGGTTTTTCTGTTAGTAAACAGGGACTGTCCCTTAAGGACAATCTGGTTAGCCGGACTGTCCTTAGAGGACATTCCCTAAAACTGCCATATATTCTTTTCATCGGTCGCTTAGAAGCCAAGAAAAATATTCAAGGGATAATTAAGGCCTTTAATTTATTAAAAGAAAAATATCAAGTCCCGCATAAATTAGCTTTAGTTGGGCCCAAAGGGGGACAGGGACAGTCCCTCGGATACAGTCCTTGTTCTAAGGACTGTATCCGAGGGACTGTCCCTGTTCTAGACTCAGACCAAGTTATCTTTACGGGTTATGTTTCCGAACAAGAAAAATGGTCTCTGTTAAAAAATGCTGATATGTTTGTTTTACCTTCTTTTTATGAGGGCTTTGGTATGCCTATTTTAGAAGCCCAGGCCGCTGGTTGTCCGGTGGTCACTTCTAATGTTTCTTCTATGCCTGAAATAGCTGGCCAAGGAGCGATTTTAGTAGAGCCAAAAAACATTGAACAAATTACTCAAGCAATGTATAAAGTTATTAAAGACAGTCAATTTAAAAATGACTTAATTACCAAAGGATATGAAAACGTCAAAAGATTTTCCTGGCAAAAATGCGCTCAAGAAACCTTGAAAGTATTAGCTAACTTATGAAAATAGCTTTGGCGCATGATTATTTAATTCGTTTTGGAGGGGCCGAGAGGGTCTTTTTAAATTTGCAGAAAATTTTTCCTCAAGCCGAAGTTTTTACTTTACTTTATGACCACGAAAAAATGGGGAAATATTTTCCTAATACTAAAATCCGTACTTCTTTTTTACAGAAATTTCCCAAGTTTTGGCGCCAGCATCAAAAATATCTTTTGCCTTTTATTCCTATGGCCACTGAAACCATTGATTTAAGGGAATTTGATTTAGTTATTTCTTCTTCCAATAGCTTTATTAAAGGAATTATTACTCGGCCCCATACTATTCATATATCTTATTGTCATAGTCCGATGCGCTTTGGCTGGGATGCTTATGTTAACTATCTTCAAGAACAAAAAAAGGGATTTTTAACTAATACTGCCATTCGTTTAATGATGCATTATGCTCGTCTTTGGGACAGATCAGCTGCTAACCGGGTAGATTATTTCATTGCTAATTCCAAAACCACGGCTCAACGGATTAAGAAATATTACAGTCGGGAGGCAAAAGTTATTTACCCGGCAGTAGGGACTGTCCCTGAAATACAGTCCTTTGTAAGGACTGTATTTCAGGGACAGTCCCTATCTTCAGATTATTTCCTCATTGTCTCTCAATTAACTCCTTACAAGCGGATTGATTTGGCTATTGATGCTTTTAATAAGTTAGAATTACCTTTATTGATTATTGGTGAAGGACCAGAAGGGAAACGATTACGAAAAATAGCTCGGTCTAATATTAAATTTCTCGGCTGGCAGCCAGACCAAGTAGTCAGACAATATTTCCAAAACTGCCTGGCTTTTATTTTTCCCGGTGAAGACGATTTTGGTATCGCCCCAGTAGAAGCGATGAGTTTTGGCAAGCCAGTATTAGCCTATCGCCAAGGAGGAGCCACTGAAACTGTTTTAGAGGGAATAACCGGTGAGTTTTTTGACGACCCAGCCACTGAATCTTTAGCTGACGGCATTCGGCGCTTAAAAATAAACCTCAATAATTACAGTCCTCTGGTGATTAAAAAAAGAGCCGAAAAATTCTCCCAGGAGAGATTTGAACGAGAGATTAAGGAATTTGTTATAGAAGTAATTGAGCAAAGAAAAAAGGAGTCCGGATAGGACTCCCTTTTGTCGGTCTCCAATCAGTATTGAGAAAGACTTTTTCTTATAAGAAACCTTAGATCCCCGATATCTCCGAGGATCAAAACACATACGGTTCCTCCCGTGGCAATCCAGTAATTGCCCTTACTGACTAACGTGGCAATTAGCGTGAGAGTGAAGACGCCCAACACGTAAAGGACTGAAACACGACTTTTATCTAGATAATCAAAGAACGAAATTATGTAATTTATTATTCTTTTCATTGCGTCCCCCTATTTTTCGTTATCTTAATGATATCATATAATCATATATTCGTCAATAGTTGTTGTATTTTCAAAAATATGATAAAATAACCCTATGATTATCGGACATCAGCCGATTTTAGAATTTTTTAAAAAAAGCATTAATAATAAGCGTTTAGCTCATGCTTATTTATTCACTGGCTCGGCTCATTTAGGCAAGAAAACAGTTGCCTTAGAATTTATCAGGATATTAAATGGTCAGGAAATAGACCAGGCGATTCATCCGGACATTTTAATCGTTGAGCCGGAAATAATAGAAAAAAATGGGGTGAAAAAAGAACTGGAAATCGGTATTGACCAGGCCAGAAAAATCCAGCATCAGATGAGCCTCTTTCCTTATCAAGCGCCTTATAAAATTGCCTTGATTGACCAGGCCGAGAAAATGACTACTGAAGCGAGTAATTGTCTTTTAAAAACTTTAGAAGAGCCATTGGGTCGAGCTATTTTAATTCTCGTTACGGCAGAACCCCAATTGCTTTTGCCGACTATTGTTTCGCGTTGTCAATTGATTAAATTTTCGCCAGTGCCGGAACAAGAAATTGAAAAGGGAATTTCTTCAATTAGCAGTAGTCCAGTATCAAAACAAATTATCCGTTTGGCAAATGGCCGGCCAGGGTTAGCTGTCCAATACTTAAAAAATCCAGCCTTGCTTCAAGCTCAAGATAAGATTATCAATCAATTAGAAAAATTAATCAAAGCTGATTTAAATGAACGTTATCAATACGTCGAAACCATAACCAAGGATGTGCCTCAAACTCGCCAGATTCTTAATGCCTGGCTCTTTTGGTTTAGGGATTTGCTTTTATTAACTCTGGGTTGTTCTGATTTAGTTATTTATGACCAGGCCTCTCAATACAAGGACAGTTATTCTTTAAATAAACTAAAAAATATTATTCAAGCGATTAAAAAAACAGATCTACTTTTAACTAATCCGAGCCTTAATGCTCGCTTAGCTTTAGAAGTCTTAATGTTAGAGCTATGAAAAAATCTTTTTTCGTCATCGTTCCTGTTTTTGCTTTTTTATCTTTTATCCCTTTTCAATGTCAGAAGATTAACGATGGAGGGCTTTATGTTTCCGGGGATATGGGTGAAAGCTGGCAGCAGCAAACAGTTAAGGGCGAACAGCTTTCCATAACTTCTTTGGATATTTTAAGCTTAGTCGTTGACCCTAATAATTCAAGTGTTCTTTATTTGGGAGCGCGAGAAGACGGTATTTATCGGAGTTGTTCCGGAGGAGAATATTGGTATAAAATAGAAGATACAAATGGCCTTCTTTCAGGCCGGGCCAATGTTTATGATATTGCCGTTGATCCTAAAGATTCTAATCGTCTTTACGCTGGTGTTTATCAGGATAAAAAAGGCCGGGTTTTTAGAAGTCAAGACAGCGGTAAGTCCTGGGAAGAAGTTTATGTGGTTTCTGAAGAAGAGTATGCTGTTTTTGTTGTGGCTATTGATAGTTATGATTCCTCAATAGTTTATATGGGAACGGCTCAAGGCGGCTTTTTGAAAAGCACTGACTATGGCAAGTCCTGGGAATTAATGAAGTGGTTTGATGACGTTATTTCTGATATTGTTATTAATCCTCAAGACACTCGAGTAATTTATTTAAGCACTTTTCAGAAGGGGATTTATAAAACAACAGATAAAGGAATTAATTGGCAGTCATTTGAAGAGGGTTTAAAGGAATTCAGGCAAGCTGAAAAAGTAGAAAATTTAGTTATTGATTCTCAAAGGCCGCAGATTATCTATGCTGGTTCAGAGTATGGTCTTTTAACTTCTAAGGATGGCGGTCGGACCTGGCAGGAGGTTAAAATAATTATGCCGCCCGAATCAGTACCAGTTTTGAGTTTGGCTATTGAGCTTGAAAATACTGACCACTTGTATTATGGAGCTGGGCCGATTTTGTACCGCAGCTTAGATCAAGGAGTCAATTGGACAGTCCACGAATTAACCAGTCAGCGAAATATTAAGGCAATTGCCATTGATTCAAGAAATCCTAATTTGATTTATGTGGGAATGCATAAGTAAGGGCTTTGTCCAGAATTTCGATCCGCTTTAAGTGGGTTGAAATTCTGGTTACAAAACCTTACCCCGCCCTCTATGCCTTAACTACAAGGCATAAGATTAAAAGTAAATTATACTTATCAATAGCCTTCATTATTGTTAGGTTATAGCTTAGAGGGCGGGGTGCTCAATTTTCTAGCGAAATAAATTTCGATAAAATTGGCATGTACCAAGAAATAATTAACAAACTAAAGCCCAGTTTTAATAGAACTATTGACTATCTTAAAAGTGGGTTAGCTAGTTTGCAGGTTGGTCGGGCAACCCCCAGCTTAATTGAGGATTTGGAGGTGGAATGTTATAACCAGAGAATGCCTCTGAAGCAATTAGCGGCTATCCAGACGCCTGAACCGCGGTCAATTCTTGTTAGACCCTGGGATAAAAATATTCTCAATGATATTGCCAAAGCAATCAGTCGGTCAAAATTAGGGCTTAGTCCAATTATTGAAGAAGAGTTTATCCGTTTAAAAATCCCTCCCTTAAGTGAAGAACGGCGGCGAGAACTGGCTAAGATTCTTCAAGAAAAACTGGAAGAATGCAGAATTAGTGTGCGGCGGCAACGGGAAGAAGTTTGGCGAGAAATTCAAGATTTAGAACAAGCCGGGAAAGTTTCTGAAGACGATAAATTTAGAGCCAAAGTTGAACTTCAAAAAGTGATTGATGAATATAATAAGAAAATTGAAGAAATGGGCAAGAAGAAAGAAGAAGAGATAATGAAGGTTTGATTATGTTCTTAACTATTGTCGTTTTTATTTTAATCTTAGGTTTGCTAATTTTTGTCCACGAACTCGGTCATTTTATTTTGGCTAAACGGGCGGGTATTAGAGTGGAAGAATTTGGCTTTGGCTTTCCGCCAAGAATTTTTGGCATTAAAAAAGGAGAAACGCTTTATTCTTTAAATCTTTTGCCCATTGGCGGTTTTGTTAAGATTTACGGAGAAGAGGGTAAGCCAACCGGTTCCGCTAAAAATGATGAAGGGAGAGCCTTTTATAGCAAACCAGTCAGGACAAGAGCCGGTATTTTAGCGGCTGGGGTAACCATGAACTTTATTTTAGCGGCTTTTCTTTTAAGCTTAGGTTATTGGTTAGGTCTGCCAGCTATGGTTGATGACCAGGCCATTGACTTAACAGGAGCCAGGGTTCAGATTACTCAAGTAGCTTTTGATTCGCCAGCCGAAAAAGCGGGAGTCGGGATGGGGGATATAATTAAAGAATTGCGAATTGCGAATTACGAATTAGGAATTACGAAAGTTAGTCAGGTGCAGGGGTTTGTAGAAGCGCATCAGGGTGAAGAAATTATTGTAGTTATCCAAAGAGGCGATGAAGTTTTGGAAAAAACTTTAGTGCCCCGAATTGAACCGCCTGAAGCAGAAGGTCCTTTGGGCATTGCCTTAGTCAGAACAGCTATTGTTTCTTATCCTTGGTATCGGGCTTTGATTATGGGTATCACCAGCACAGTGAATTTAACTTGGTTTATTATTGTTGCTTTTGGGGGTATTCTTTGGCAACTATTACTTACTGGACGATTAGCCGTAGAAATAGCCGGACCAGTTGGTATTTTCAATTTAACTGGTCAGGCTGCTCAACTTGGTTTTATCTATATTTTACAGCTAACCGCTCTGATAAGTATCAATTTAGCTATTATTAATATTTTACCTTTTCCTGCTTTAGACGGCGGTCGTTTGCTCTTTTTGGCTATTGAAAAAATAAAGGGTTCGCCAGTTAGTCAGAAAGTTGAAAGAATAGCTCACACGGCCGGCTTTGTTATTTTGATTCTCTTAATGATTGCCGTGACTTGGCGAGATGTAGTCAGGTTGCTTTAATTTATTTCAACAATGGGTGTCGAAGTTGAATTATGAAACAATCACAACTTTTTGCTAAAACTAAAAA
>CAYOWE010000020.1:0-5730 GCA_964407595.1 uncultured Candidatus Saccharibacteria bacterium
TTTTAAATATCATCGGGCTAAAACCGATTGTATTTTAGAAGATGATTTTAAGCATTATAAATTAAGACAAATAAAGGATTTTCTTGAATTAGTAAGCGCGGAATGCCCTCATCATATTTTTAGAGATTCGGAAAATAGGGCTTCTATGTATAATAATTTTTTCAATCCTGACAAGGTTAAGATAATTAGAAAAGAAAATCAAGCCAATAAAATTACTCGTTTTGTTATACAAGCCGTAGCTAATAACAAATTGAGACACGAAATTTTACAGGAATTTATGCTGGCCAATGATTCAGTAACCGTTGCAGTTGAGGTTCCTGTATTGCTGGATTATGAAGATGTTTTGCATTTTAAAAACCAGTTGAATTGGCAAGTGCCTTTGGATTTAAAAGAAGGAGAAGTGATAACCGGACATATCGATTTAATACAAGTGAGAAATGGAACTATCCATATTATGGACTATAAGCCGAGTGCTAAAAAAGTTAAGCCAATTGACCAATTGACAATATACGCTTTGGCAATGAGTCGTTTAACCTCTTTGCGTCTTTTTAATTTCAAATGCGCTTGGTTTGACGAAAATGATTATTTCGAATTTTTCCCCTTGCATGTGGTTATGAAAAAGAAGAAAAGAAGGAAGAAATAAATATGGCTTATCAAAAACAAGAATATAATAAATATAGAGTTAGGACATCAGTTAAGAGCTTTCGCGATTTAGAAGTATATCGTCAGACAACTCTTTTATGTTCAGAGATTTTTAAATTTATTCCAGAAATTAAAAAAATAAAAAAAGACAAATGTTTGTTAGATGAATTTAAAATTCTTTATTCTTTATCTAAATTAATTCCAAAACTAATAGCTGAAAGTTATGGGGATAGGTTTTCAAGCAATGAATTGGCTTTTAGCAAATTAGAACAGGCAATGAGAATAATAGCTAATATTATAACTAAAATAGATTTTATCACAGCTACGATTGAAAATAATGATATTAAAGAAGCGTTGAATAAAATTTTGTCTAAATATCAAAAGCAGAGAGTTAAAATTAATAATTTGCGTCGGGCTTGGACAAGAGTTTATCAGGACAGAGGCGGATTTGAAAGGAAAGATAAATGAAGCAGAATAAATTAAAAGTAATTAGCGCTAAGGATTTAGGCAGATTAAATATGCCGGATTTTTGTCCTCGTTGTTTTTGGATTGAACGGCATATGGACAAGCCGCCAGGAATTTTCCCTGGTATATTTAGTACACTTGACGCTATTACTAAAAGAAGTACTCATCGTTCTTTTATAGAAAGAGGAAAGATTCCTGATTGGTTAAAAATAGAGGATTTAGCTGAAGTTGAAGAGGGTGATATTTATTTTAAGTTGCCAGTTAAACAGGGAGATTGGATTTTAACTGGTTATCCAGATGATATTTTTAGAACTAAAAGCGGCGGCTATCATATTGTTGATTACAAAACAGCTAAATTTACTGTTCGTCAAGACGAGCTTTACCCTCTATATGAAGTTCAGTTGAATTGCTACGCTTATTTAGCGGAAAGGTATAGATACAAGCCAGTAACTAACCTTTCTTTAGTTTATTGTCAGCCAAATAATGACTTAGAAAATGATGAGGATTTTAAATTAGGATTTGAGACCCATACCCTGAAAGTAAATTTAGATTTGAATATTATTCCGGGTCTTCTCTTAACGGCTAGAGAAATACTTAATCAATCAGAACCTCCTCAAGCTTATGAAAAGTGCAAAGGTATTTGCCAATGGGTGGAGAAGGCGTTTAAAAAGATGCCCAATGATTTTAATCAGTAGGAGTCCGGCTTTTCCTGCGCAAAAATTAAAAAATCCTCTGACGAGGATTTGACGCGCGGAAGAATAAGATTTGTTGAAAATCAAGTTTTACGCAAGCCTAGCTTAAGCTCTACTTTTTGCAAGCGCTTTTCAAAACGCTTCTCCAAATCCTGTAATTCAAACCGATAAGCTACCTGGTCTAATCTTAATTTAATTTCTTCAGTATCTTGCTTTAAAATGCCTAACTCTTTATGAACTTCACCAAACTTCTTATCAACATCGTCAAATCCCTTCTTGACCATCCGGCCTAAATTACTAAATTCTTTTTTGGTTTCTTTGTCCATATATTCTCATCATAAGCTATCCAGAAAATCTGTCAACAGCGGATATTTGTGGATAAGAATATGATATGTTATAATAAAAAAGAAAGGGAACTCGTCTTCGCTCGCTAAAACGAGCTATGGCGGACAAAAAAATATGCGTAAAATATGTAATTTTATTATCAAGTTTTCTATTTACGGCCTTGTTTTCTTAATGCCTTTGTTTTGGCTGCCTTGGACTAATGAGGTCTATGAGTTTAACAAGCAGTATTTGTTAGTTTTTTTAGTTGGTCTGGCCTTGTTGGCCTGGTTGGTTAAAATGATTGTCGTTCAGAAAAAGTTTGTTTTTCGACGGACTCCTTTAGACCTTTGGATTTTGGTTTTTATGGCGGTTATGATTTTAAGCGCGGTTTTTTCCGTAGATAAGATTTCTTCCTGGTTTGGTTTTTATGCCCGGTTTTCTGATTCAGTGGTCGGTTTGCTGGCCTTAGGTCTAATATATTTTGTGGTGGTTAATAATATGAGGATGCGAGGTAATTTGGAAGCGAAGCTTCCAATAGAAGCTTCGCTTCCAAATTCAGAAGACATGTCCTTGATGCCTAAAACGGAGTCTCAAGGCACGCCCTCAATGTCTAAGAAATGGGGATTATCTTTGGAGAAAATTTTAGGATTATTTTTATTCTCTACTTTTTTGGTCGTTATTATTACTTGTCTTTCCGTTTTTGGACTTTGGGGTAAAATTCCCGGCTTGCCTCAAATAATGTCATTTCAATCCTTTAATCCAGTCAGTGGTTTCCTTGAAGGATTAGCTGTCTTTTTAGCGGCCGTGATTGGTTTAGTAATTGTGATGCTCTTACAGAAAGCAACGAGCAAAAAACAGCGAACAAAATTGTTTTGTTATTCATTGTTCGTTTTAGCAACGGTTTTACTGGCGCTGATAGATTTTTGGGCCGCTTGGCTGGTTTTAGGAATAACTATGCTGGTTTTACTGCTGATCGCTTTCTGGACGCGACTATTTAAGGAAAGGGTTAATTTACTCATTCTGCCTATTATCTTAATACTTATTTCAGCGATTGGCTTGACTGGCTTCCTGGCTAAAGCGAAAGGAACAACTAGCTTAGATTTTTTGAGTATTCCTTTGCCCCAAGAGATTATTCTGGATTTTCAGACGGCTAATACGATTACTTGGCAAACCTTAAAAGAATATCCCGTTTTTGGGAGTGGGCCGGGTACTTTTTTGACTAATTTTACTAAATTCAAGCCAGACGAGTTTAATCAAAGCCAATTTTGGAATATCAGGTTTGATAAAGGACCGAGTCATTTAATGGAAATGGTTGGAACAAGCGGTATTTTAAGTATTTTGTCATATTTACTGCTCATTAGTATATTTTTACTCATTACTTTGGTTTTCTTTGGTAGGAAGAAATTAGCCGCCTTAAAAGGCGATAATCAGCATCCGATATCGGATAGCCGACATCCGATATTGCTTTTGTCCTTGATTTTGGTTTGGTTATCGCTCTTGATTGCTCAATTTGTCTATCTTCAGAATACTGTTTTAGCTTTCTTTTTCTGGTTTTTTATGGCTTTGGCCGTAGTTGTTTGGCAAGAAGTTCAGGGTAAATACAGAAAAATTAGCTTTTCTTTTAAGCAATTGCCTGAAGTTGGCTTAGTTATTAACGTTCTTTTGCTGATTTTGGTTTTTGCTTTACTGGGTCTGTTTTATATGGGGGGCAGGTTTTACTGGGCCGAGGTTAAATTTAGACAACCCGCTGTTGATAACCAGCAACTGGTTCAAAATTTGGAAAAGATAGTTAATTTAAATGGATATCGTGAAAATTATCGGCGGGCTTTATCGCAAATTTATTTAATCAATGCTTGGGCTGAAGCAGAAAAACCAGCTGAAGAACAAAATGTTCAGCTTTTGCAGGCCTTGGCTGCTGGAAGTATCCAGCAAGCCCGGCTGGCTAATTCGCTTAGTCCAAATTTAGTCACTACTTGGGAGAATTTAGGATCTATTTATCGGGATTCCCAGGGGCTGGTTGGGGGGACGCTGCCTTTTGCCTTAGAATCATTTACCAAGGCCACTGAATTGGAGCCAACCAATCCTTTCTTTTTTAGAGAGCGTTGCCGGATTAATTTAATCAGCGAAGAAAAGGATTGGGATGAAACCGTTGATTATTGTCAAAAAGCTATTGATTTAAAACCAGATTATTTAGATGCCCATATCCAGTTGGCTTTGGTTTACGAACAGAAAGGGGATTTAGAGGAGGCGCTTAAGCGGCTAAAAGAAGGTTTAGATAAATTAAGGGGAGTTAGTTTCCAAAGAGGTTCTTCTTTGGCGGGAGCTGCCGCCGAGATATATTTCCAGTTGGGACGGGTCCATTTTAATCTTGAGCAGTTTGATGAAGCACTCAATATGTTTGAACAATCGGTTATTGTCATGCCTGAATATGCTAATGCTCGTTATGCTTTAGCTCTCTCTTATCAGGTTAAGGAGCGGTTTGAAGATGCCTTGACTCAATACCAGATTGTCAATCAGTTAGTGCCGGGCAATGAGGAAATTTTAACCAAGATACAGCAATTAACGCCAGTGAGTCCAGAGGAATAGTCAGTTCAATTTCAGGGACAGTCCCTTGGATACACTCCTTGTTTACAAGGAATGTATCCAAGGGACTGTCCCCGAATTAAGGACCGGTATCCAAGGGACTGTCCCCATATATTCACTGTCCCCAAATTGAACGTAATCAGTAGGACCGTCCTTGTCCAAAAATATTCACTGTGGATAAGTTAAAAATTCAAATTTCTAATTCAAAATCAAAAATTCTTCTATCCGATATTCCATAGGCAATTTTTGGCTTATTTAAGCTAAAAACCTTCCCAATAAAAAAACAGAAACATAAAAATTTTTATTATCGGATAGATATCGGATATCCACTTGACAGGGGTTTTGGCGCTGACATATAATAGGATTACAATTCGATAAATAAGTTTTCTGCAGGAAACCATAGAATTCTTTTAAGAATTTGTTTTGTGGTTTCCTGTTTTTTATTTCAAAACTAATCAAAACTAATATGTGTTTTTCTATCACACAATGTATCTATCAAGATTTAATCCAGACATTATTGATTTTGGGACTAATTGTTCCTCTTTTGATTTTAGTAATCTGGCAAAAAGAAATATTTAAGCAAAAATGAAGAACTTAAAGCCAAATGAATACATTTCTCTAATTGAGGCCAGTCAACTGTGCATCTATTCACAGGGATATTTAAGCTTGCGAGCCCGTCAAGGAAAATTAAAGGCGGTTAAGATGGGACGCAACTGGGTGACTACTCAAGAATGGCTAAAAGAATATATTAAACGAGTAAAGATTAAAGGCGAAGAAGAGAAATTTGTTCCGGATATTTCCCTTCAGGAAGCAGCTAAATTATCTCCTTATTCACAGGAGTATTTGAGCTTGCGAGCCCGTCAAGGAAAATTAAAGGCGGTTAAGATGGGACGCAACTGGGTAACCACTCGGCAGTGGCTAGATGAATATGTCAGGCAAGTAGCCGGTAAAGAGGAAAAATTTATTCCGGAACCAGGAATAAAAACAGAACCAGGAATAAAAACAGAACCAAAAGCAAATAGAA
>CAYOWE010000020.1:5830-9366 GCA_964407595.1 uncultured Candidatus Saccharibacteria bacterium
GAACCAGGAATAAAAACAGAACCAGGAATAAAAACAGAACCAAAAGCAAATAGAATAAAACCAGAAATAAAACTAAAAGAAGTAAAGCTAAAAAAAGAAAATTTTTTAGAAAAGTTTATTGGCCAATCCATAGATAAAGGGCTGGCTTTTGCTGACGGAGTTATCTTTCGAGCTAGTCAAGCTGGCCGTAAAATAAGTTCCCGATGCGTTCAATCTGCTCATCAAGTTAAACTTAGCTCAAGCTTATTAAAGAAAAAACTCCGCCAACCCAAATTTGCCCTAACCTTTCTTTTAATAGTTTTATTAATCATCAGTTCAATTTTCTTTTTCAGTCCCAATGCTCGAGCTTCTTTGTCTCAATGGACAGATAAATCAGCCCGGGCTTTAGCCAAGATCAGTCAAGAACTAACTGATTTTGTCTTTACCCAAGGTCAACAACTTTCCATCATCTTAAGCGACTCACCTGAATTTTTCAAAAAAGAATTTGAACAAGGAGTCAAACTAACCCAAAGACAGTCCTTTTTACTGCGTTCATATATCAAGAACGCCCAAAAAGGAACTGTCTCTGTTTTTGTTTCTGTTTTTCAGAACATCCCCGCCGCTCCCCAAAAAATTGTCAGTTCTTACAAGTTAATTGACCAGAAAAACGAACAATTAAAATTGAATTTGAAATCTAATTTATTTAATTTAAGCCAATCAGTTAGCCAAGGCCTAATTTCCACCCCTCATCATTTAGGGCATTTAGCTTTTCAAGTTAATCATTTTCTTGCTTCAATGCCTGCTTTTATTAGCCAGAAAAAAAATCAGGCCCAAATTGAGCTGGCTCAGGCCCCTGGTTTATTTAATCAGAAAATGACCAGTTTTAAATTAGCCCTGTTTAACCAGACCTCTAAAATTTCAAGAAAAATTCAGGATTGGCAAAACAGATTAGTTCTTCTGCCGGCTCAAATTAAGGAAAAACAGGAAGAAGTATCCCAATTAATTCAAAAAGCCCCACAAGCAGTTTATCAGTGGGGTAAAGACATAAAATTCCAGAGAGAGGCAATTTTGAGCAAAAAAGATGTTGTTTTAGATGAAGCGAAAAATCTCGGCCAAAAAATTACTCAGGATTCTTCGGTCTTTGGACTCAAAATGACAGAGGAGGCAGCCAGCCTTATTGACTCTTTAAATAATTTTAACCAAAAAATCACTTCCGTCAACCAAACCATCAAAGACAAATTAGGCCAGACCTATTTAAAAGTAGCTGAGTTCCTCATCCCAGGATATACCTTAGAAAGAATGGTTACTGAACAACTACCATTAAGCCGCCAAACAACCACAGTACAAGCCCCAGTCATTAAGGAAATAATCAAACAAGTTCAGGAAATAGCTCCCCAGATAGTTACCAGACAAGTCACCCAGATTAAAGAAACAATCAAACAAACAGAAAAGATAACTCAAATAACCAGAGTCACTGAAACCGTCCAACCAGCTGATTTAACTGCCCTAAATCAAAGAATCACCAGCTTAGCCAGTCAAATCAGTTCTAAAATAGATTACACCGTGCCTTCATACGCCCCCGTCTATATTCCTGCATCTGGCCTTCAGGTATCAGGCCATGCCCTCTTATCCACTCTTAATGTTTCCGGCTCTGGTTCCGTAGGCGGTTCTTTCGACGTTCATGATAATGCTGCCTTTGGCAATATCAATGATACCAAAACCACTTTTGATGTTTATTCCACGGCCACCTTCCATGAAGCAACTTCTTTTGATAAAGGTTTGAGTACGGCCAGTTTAGGTACCAGTGGCAATCTAACTGTTAGCGGCAATACAATTCTTAGCGGAACTGCCAATGTTAATGATTTGCTTACTGCTACAACAACCCTTATTGTGGCCGCGACCACTGATGCTGTTTTAACGGTTAGGCAAGATTCTACCGGCAATATCGTTGATTTCCAAGATGGTTCAACAAGTATTTTTACCATTGCGGATACCGGGAATATCAGCGTTAACGCTTCTTCAACAAGTCCCATTTTTTCAATGACCGCTTCTTCAACCGATACTCATCTATACTTTAAACTGACTGGCGCCGGACCTCTGCTCAATATCGCCGATAACCAAGACGCTTCCAAACTATATATTGACAATGACGGCAACATAGGCATTGCCACATCCACTCCTAAATACAAGTTATCTATCAATAGTTCTAATGCTACGGACAATCTCTTCCAGATAGCCACCACGACCAATCAACAAATTTTAACCATAAACAACCAAGGCAATCTCTTTTTAAGCGGCTCCAGCACCACCACGGGCAAGGCGATTTTAACTTACGCGCCCCAGACAGCCGGTGCGGACAATGCTGATGACGCTTCCCTTTACATTAATGCTGATACTTCCGGAGCCGTAGCCGACGCTAATCTGCTGGCTATTGCCGACAATGGCACTTGGAAATTAAGAATAGATAAAGAAGGAGATGTTTTTACCATGGGCAATATTACCACTGACGGCCGGGTTTCCCAATCAGACACCAGTGTTTTAGGCAATCTGACCGTGGAGGGCTGGACTCTTTTAGGCGATGCGCCTAATAATGATTATTTAGAAATCAAGGGCTATACCGTCGTCAGAGCGACAACCACGGAACCGGCTTTGACCGTTTTCCAGAGTTCAACCGGCGATCTGCTTAATGTTTTTGACGACGATACTGAAGTTTTCACTATTCTTGACGAAGGCAACGTCGGCATCGGGACTTCAAGCCCGGCTAATTTGCTTGACATTTATGATGGCAATGTCTCTCTAATAGACCCTGACTCGGCCAATTATTACAAAGTAGGGCAGTCAAACGCCAATTCCATGCATTTGGGCTGGATTTACAATGCCACGGCCGCTGAGGCCTATGGAGCTATTAGCGCTTTTGGAAACAATAATCCTATTCGTTTCAGCGCCAATGAGTTTTCATTTTCCAACGGCAACGTCGGCATTGGGACGACGAGTCCAGGAGAGCTGTTGCAAGTTGAGGGCAATAGTCCATCTATTAAAATTGTAGAAGATTCAAGTTTGGATTATTACCTAGAGATGCAAGTTAATCATGCTTCAGGTGACTCCATTAACTTCATGGGTCCATTTGGCTATACATTTCTTCAATACGATAATAGTGGAGAAAAGACAACGATTGGTTATACTACTGGTGGAGTTGATATAACACTTGGTTCAAGTGCGGGTGACGACTTTAATATTGGTTCGGGAAAACTGGTCGTAGAAGGAGATAGCGGCAACGTCGGCATTGGAACAACGACGCCAACAGCTCTCTTAGACATAGGCAAGACATCAGGAGTCGAAACAAATATATTCCAAATTTCAAGCTCTACGAGTGGAGATATAATGGTAGTTAATAATGATGGCAAGGTTGGGATTGGGACAGTGAGTATAAATGCAGACGCAAAAGTTCATATTTATGGAGGAAGACTAAGAATAGAAGACACTGGTTCGGCACATATTGAAATGGTAGGACCAACAGGAAATTATGTTTCTGGTATGAGTGGAGATATGTATATTAG
>CAYOWE010000021.1:0-9007 GCA_964407595.1 uncultured Candidatus Saccharibacteria bacterium
AAACACAGTCCTTGAAGGACTGTGTTTTAGGGACAGTCCCTCAGGAATATCGGAAAGGAATCTAGAGGGTGGATTAACCATGGTTTGGCCATAGAGGCGCCGTTGTTGGGTAAATGTAAGATAGACCCGTTGTTTAGCTCGGGTTATCCCCACATAGCAAAGCCGTCTTTCTTCTTCCATTTGTCCAAGGTCAAAGGAGCTTCTTGAATGGGGAAAAATCCCCTCCTCGCAGCCAATAATAAAAACCACTGGGAATTCTAATCCTTTGGCGCAATGCAAGGTCATTAAATTGATTAAGTTCTTTTTTGTTTCCACTTCATCAAGACTACTTGATAAAGAGACCTCTTCTAAAAATTTTTCCAAGCTCAAACCAGGTTTCAACTGATTATATCTATTAGCTACGGTCAAAAGTTCTTGGACATTTTCCCAGCGTCTCTCCCCTTCTTCTTGGCCATTGCGAATATATTTTTCGTAATCAATTTTTTGGATGATTGTTTTGATTAAATTAGTTAAAGACATTTTTTGGCTGGTTTGACGGAAAGTATTAATCAATTGATAAAAATTTTTAAGCGGTGGTTCAGGGACAGTCCCTAAAGTACAGTCCTTTTCTGAAGGACTGTATCTTAGGGACTGTCCCTGATACTTGGCTAAACGTCGGGGGGGAACGTTAATAATCCTTTGGCAACTAACCAAATCATTAGGATTAGCAATCAATTTAAGATAAGCCAGCATATCTTTGATTTCTCTTCGCTCATAGAACCTGACCGTGCCAATAATTTTATAGGGAAAATTTGCTTTTAAAAAGGCCTCTTCCACAGCCCGCGACTGGGCATTGGTTCGGTAAAGGACAGTGAAATCCTGAAACTTGAAGTCTGAAACTTGAAATAAGTTAGTTATCTCGTCGACAATAAAATCTCCCTCTTTTTCTTCATTGGCTAATTCAACAAGATTGATTAAATCTCCTGGGGGATTTTTAGTCCAAAGGTTCTTTTCTTTGCGTTGAGTATTTTTGCTGATAATATGGTGGCTGGCCTCTAAGATATTGGGAGTGGAGCGGTAATTCTCTTCTAAAAGAATCACTTTGGCCTGAGGATAGTCCTTTTCAAAATTTAAGATGTTTCTGAAGTCAGCTCCTCGCCAGCTGTATATTGACTGGTCTGGATCAGCAATCAGCCAGAGATTTTTATATTTTTCAGCCAATAAATTCATTAAAGTATATTGGCTAAGATTGGTGTCATGGGCCTCGTCAACCAAAATATAGGGCCATTTTTCCTGGTATTTTTTCAAAATAGCCGGCTCTTTCTGGAAGAGTTGGACCGTCAGCATAATTAAATCATCAAAATCCAAGGCATTAGCTTTTTTTAGAGCAGTTTGATAAGCCAGGTAAATTTTAGCTATGGTCTGGGGAAAATATTCTTGGGCTTGTTCTTGATAGGTTTGACAGTCAATTAATTCGTCTTTAGCTCGGGAAATCGTTTCGTTAGCTGATTTTGGCTTGAATTGTTCTGGATTAATTTGTAGGTCTTTGATTATTTTTTTAATTAAAGAGAGCTGGTCAGTTTGATCATAGATAATGAAATTTTTTTGATATCCCCTTAGTCCGTCCTCTGGCGGAAATTTATCTATTTCCCGGCGGAGAATTTGTAAACAAATAGCATGAAAGGTGCCAATATTTGGCGCAGAACGAGAAGATTCATCCTTTAATAGGAGATTTTTAACTCTTTCTTTCATTTCTCCAGCAGCTTTATTGGTAAAAGTAACGGCTAGGATATTGGCCGCGGGAATATCTTGCTGGATAAGATAGGCAATGCGGTGAGTTAAACAACGAGTTTTCCCCGAGCCTGGTCCGGAAATAACTAAAACCGGTCCCCTTAAAATGGTGACCGCTTGTTTTTGTTTTGGATTAAGTGAAGAAAGAATATCCATTTAATTATCTATACTTTTTGTAAAAGATTCAGGAAACATTTTTCAGTGGTAGCTGAAAAATATTTCCTGAATCTTTTACTTTATTCTACTTCTTCCCACATATCGTTCTGGTAATTTTCTTCAGTGGGAAAATAAGGCGGTGGGTTATAAAGCAGATTATTGTCGTAGTTCAATTCAGTATTGGCAAAGCCAGCGGCCCAGCACCAGGCCCAAAAACAATATTGGCCGCCGAATTCGCCTAAATAATTTGCCGCAATCGAGCCGTTAATGGTTAAAGTACCTAATTGGTCGCCAAAGTCCTCCCGGCCAACTTGTCCCTCTTTAGCCACTAGAGCGGCATTGATTTCTAAATCAGGCTGACCAGCATCTTTGTCAATCATAATATTATCTTGGGCAATTAAGCCGACTACGGCTTCCTCGTGAGTATGTAATATGTCGTCTTGGATAATAATGTCAGCTAAATTATTAGCTCCCGGTAAATCAACGCCTGATAAATTAGCTGCTCCAATAGTAATTTGATTAGGACCGACTTCTCCTTTAACCCAGACAGTTGCTTCAGTAAAAATCAACCGGCCGGTCGGCCAAGGATAATTACCTAAAAGCTCCGAACTACTGAAAGCAGGTAAAAACCATCCCCAGAAACTCCAACCGCTGGTCTGGTAGATATTAATAGTAGAATTATCCTTTAGTTCAATAATATAGCCAGAGGGGTCCCAAAGCTCAATCAGGCAGAACCACCAAAATGGCCAGCAGTGTTTCTCCGGCGGCGGCAAATAGTAGTTCGTTCCCCAAGTCAAATCTTTCATTGTGTCCATTTTGCCAAGCAGAGCATTAAAATCAATAATGGGCACGCCATCCTCGCGGCCGCCTAAGAAAACTTCAGCTGGTTCTTTAGTTGTCCAGACGCCTGGCTCAATTTCTTCTTCAGTGACGGGGTCAGGATGGGTCGTCTCAGAGGCCGTAGCTAAATTATAGATAATTCCATCAACTCTTAAATCTTCATTAGAATGAGCTTTGCCTTTAACAGTCATCCCTTCGGGCAAGTAAGCCCGATGATTAATTAAAATGACGTATTCTCCCCAGGAAGGTTTTCTTCTTCTAACCCGGATAGTTCTTTTCATTTGAGGATAATCATTAGTCCAACCAGTGGATTTAATCAAGACCGCATTGCCGCCAGGCAAGGGCAGGGTAATTTCTATTTGATAATGACCAATAATTGTCCCGTATTGGTCTTTAAAGTCGCCTTGATAAGGGTCGGGAAAGCCAATAGTTTGTCCCTCAGCCCAGAATTGGGCTTGTTCTAACTCGCTCAGACCTTCTAAAGCATGGGCTAAATACCACTGATAATATTCAATGCCTGATTCAGCAATATGGAAAGATTGCTCTTTGGCGACCATTCTTTGACTATTTCTGTATTGAATTAAAATATAGCCCACCAGGCCAGATAAAATTAATAAAAAAACAGAGCTAAAAACCAAAACCAGGGTTAAGATAGTTCCTTTTTCATTGGGTTGGTTGGATAAAGGCATAAATTCACTGGGAGTGACTATTGTTTGTTTAATAATTCTGTTTAGTATTTCTTAATTGGACTTTTGATTCAATTTCTAAAACCCTGGGGGCTCGTTCAGGATTAACATCTACGGCCATTTTAATACCAATTAAAGTGATTTCGTCTAAAATATCACCTGGCACCGGAGTAGCTAAGGACAGGTCAGTTTCTTTTCCGGCATAGGTCTGGTCATAAAAATAGAAGAGAGGGGTTGAGCTGGTATTTTTTACATAATCAGAAATAGTTTTAATCTCTTCCGGGCCAGAATAATCAACAGGGTTTCCAGACGGTTTAATCATCCCCTTTTTTAACTCTTCCTCTTCTAAAAAATAACGGACTCTTTCCACTTGGTCATCTTCGTCAATATCGCTATAGAAAATAATTTCAAAATCCTCACCGCTGGCCAAAAGATAAGTGCCGCTGTCTGATTGAATAGCTTCTCTTAATTCTTTGGTTAATTTATTGACGCCGTTGCGGGCGCTGTCAATAGCCATGGCTTGGGCCAGAGAAAAACCCTTGGCTCGATAAGCATAAATCATAAAACCGTTTACCGCTCCCAGGGCAAGAATAAATATACCCAAAACGACTAATGTCTCAATAAGGGTAAATCCCCTTTGCTTCTTTTTGAATAATAATTTCATCATTCCAAAGGAATTAGTTCAACAATTGCTTCGGTAAAATCATTAATTGTTCGAGGACCGGAATAATCTTGGTAGCCAGTTTTAGAAACCGATAAAGTATAATTGCCATTAATTAAATCCTCTTCATCAAAAGGGAAAATAGCAATGCCGTCTTCATTACTTTGAGAAGTTTTATCATAGGCCGGGTTATATAATCTGACTATTGCCCCCAAAATACCATTACCGGTGGAAGTATCTTTAACTAAGAGGCGCAAGCAAGGCTGGTCAACCGGCGCCAGAGTAATAGTAATTGATTGCTGGATGTCTGATTCAACAATGAGTGGTCTTTCTAAATTAGGCGTTAGAACAGCGTAATCAGAACTGATTACTTCAAGATAATATTCGCCGCTGCTCATGTCATTAAGCTGTTTTTCTCCGCTAGTTTCAGTAATTAAATAGTCGTTTTCATAAGAATAGACCCTTGAGTCATCAATGGGATTTATACCGATGGCCCGGCCTCCTTCAAGGGTGAAGGGAATTTGGGATAAGGGCTGATTCTGGTCATCAACTGTTTTAACGTTGATAGTACTCGTTTTGGCAATAAGGAAGTATCTGGTTGTTTTATCTCCTTCAATAAGCTGGGCTTGAGAGTATTCTGGTTCCGGGTCAAGTGACTCCGAGGCCGAATAAGTCCGGTGTTCGTCATAATCGGTTTGACTAACATGGATTTCATAGTCAATTGAAGGAGGCAGACCGGGGCGAGAAAGCCAGCCATCATCGTCAGTGGTTGTAAAAATATAGACCGCTGGTTCAACTTGATTATTAATTATCTCTGTTTGGGCATTAACAATCGGCTGACCGGATTGGCTGTCATTAACATAAATTGAAAGAGTGCCGCCGCTAACCTCCGATTCTAAATTAGGCGGACTAAGATTAGCTATCTCTACGACCGACTTAATCAGTTCGTGTTCTGACCAGGTTATGGCTACTCTGGCTTTTTTGTAATCAGCTGCCAGTTCGTCATCAGGAGATATTCCATCAAAGGGGTCATCAATATAGATAATATCGGTGGTGATAGTGTAGAGCCGGTTATCTATTTCTCTGGTTCTGATTTGAGGAATTTCACCAGGCGGCACACCGTCTTGAGTGCCAATATCTTGATAGGGCAAGTTTCTAATAATTTCTATTTGCTCATCAGCCAGAGCCAAGGCAACAGTCCGGCCTTGAGACTGAGCTAAGACCCTAAAAAGTAATTGGAAGCCAGTGAAAATACCGAGCATTACAATAATCAGCAGAGCGGTTCCGACCAAAACATCTATAAAAGTAAAACCATTTTTATACCTCATCTTAATGATTATATCACAAAAAACAGCCCTTGCCATTAGGGCTGCTTGATTAATTGAAAACCGAAATTTTTAAAGTCCGCCCATCATTGAATACATTGGCTGAATCATAGAAATAGCAAAGAAACCAACGGCCGCTCCGATAACAACCATAATTACCGGTTCAATAATAGAAGATAGGTTTTTGGTTGTATTATCAATTTCTTCTTCGTAAAAATCGGCCAAGTTTTTTAAAATATCGGACAAGCTGCCAGTTTGTTCGCCGACTTGAATCATCTGGATGACCATGGGCGGGTAAATATTTTTATAATTGCTTAAGGCCTGACTTAATTCTTTGCCTCTTTGGACTTGTTCAGCCGAATTAATTAAAGCTTCTTTGAAATGGATATTACCCAGGGTGCCGGCGACAATTTGCAAGGCATTAACAATGGCCAGGCCGCTTTCCATCAAAGAACTTAGCGACCGGGCAAAACGGGCTGAATTAGTTTTTTGGACCAAACTGCCCAAGATAGGCAAGTGAAGATAGATTTTATCAAGGACTCTTTTGAATTTTTTATTTTTCAGACCAAAGCGGAGAAGAATAATCAAACCGATTAAGCTTATTAAACCTAAAAGTAGATGATTTTTTAATAAATTACTCAAACCAATGATTATTTGAGTACTTAGGGGCAGTTCCATATTAAATTCAGTAAAAACTTCAGTCAATTTCGGAACAACCATAATCATCATTAAAATACCAATGCCAATCATGGCCGTAACAATGACTGCTGGATACATCATGGCTCCTCTGACCCGGCTGATTAATTCGTGGTCTTTCCTCATCTGTTCAGCTAGAATCTTTAAAACTTTGTCTAAATTGCCGCTAGTTTCACCCACCCGAACCATATTAATATAGAGCTCATTAAAAACCTTGGGCTCTTTGGCTAAGCAATCGCTCAAAGGCTGACCGCGGCGGAGGCCTTCCTCTACCCGGCTAATAATCTTTTTAAATTTTGGATTTTTAGTTTGTTCGGCCAGGACACACAGAGCTTGATTAAGAGAAAGGCCAGCTTTAATCATAATTGACAGATGCCGGCTAAAAATCATTTTTTCAACTAAAGAAATCCGTCCTATTCTTTGAAGAAAATCTTTTAAGTTAAAACGACCAGCTTTTTCTTTTTGAGCAGTTGTTTCAGCGGAAATTAAAACTAAGTCCTGTTGCCTAAGGATAGCTGCTAACTCATGCTTGTTAATTGCTTCTAAAGCTCCTGCCTTGTTTTCTCCTTTTTTAGTTTTGGCTATGTAGAGATAAGTAGGCATGACTGTTTTTTTAGCGAAGCCAGCAAGCTTGCTGGCTTCATTGATTTGTTATAAAGCCCTTTATTCTTGACTGACTCTTAAAACCTCTTCAATGCTGGTTTGTCCCTGAGCGGCCTTAATAAAGCCATCCTCAAACATAGTCAGCAAACCTTCTTTTTTAGCTTGTTCTTCAATTTGGCCAGAGGTAGCTTCTTTAATAATTAAGTCCTTGATTGTCTCACTGAGTTCAAGAACCTCATAGATACCAATCCGGCCCTTGTATCCGTCAGGACAATTTTCTGATTTGCCTGGTCGATAAAATTCAAGAGATGACCAATCGGCCTTTAAGGGAAGAATTTTTTCTTCTTTAAGTATTTTAAGAATTCTTTCTAAATCAAATTGGTCTTGAAGACTTTTGAGTTCAGCTGAATCAAGTTTATATTTTTGTTTTGTTTCCGGGCAAAGTCGGCGAACTAACCGCTGAGCTATAATAACATTGGTCGTTGAGGCAATGAGAAAAGGTTCGGCTTTCATATCAATCAGTCGGGGGAAGGCCCCCGCCGCGCTATTGGTGTGCAAGGTAGAAAGGACCAGATGGCCGGTTAGAGCAGCGTTGATGGCCAAACTGGCTGTTTCATTATCTCTAATCTCACCAACCATAATAATGTCCGGGTCCTGACGAACTAAGGCGCGTAAGCCGTTGGCAAAGGTCAGGCCGATTTTTGGCTTGACTTGGGTTTGATTAATCCGAGGCATGCGGTATTCAATCGGGTCTTCAACGGTTGAAATATTGACGCCCGGTTCATTAAGAATATCCATAATTGTATAAAGAGTAGTTGTTTTGCCGCAGCCAGTTGGCCCGGTGACTAAAATCATCCCATTCGGCTTTTTAATATTTTGATGAATTCTTTCCAGGGCTTTACTTCTTAGGCCTAATTTTTCCAAAGTTAAGCCCTTAGCATCTTCCGGGAGAAGTCGGCAGACAATTTTTTCTCCATCATAAACCGGCAAAATGGAAACTCGGAAAGAAATCTTGTATGCCTCGGTTTCAATTTTAAAACGGCCGTCTTGGGGCAAACGATGTTCATCTAATTTTAGATTAGATAGGACCTTAATTCGAGCGACCACGCCGGAACGAATCTTTTTGGGCAGGGTCATGGCATCATGTAAAATGCCATCAAGGCGATAACGAACAATAACTTCTTTTTCCAGGGGTTCAATGTGAATATCCGAGGCCTGCTGTAAAATTGCGTGCTTAAGCAGCGTGTCCACAATCTTAATAATGGGCATTTGTTCAGCTGCTTTTTCTAACTCTTCCTTACTTTCTTCCCCTTCTTTTTCCGGCAGAGTGACTATCTTGGACTCTTCTTTAATCAATTCGCCAAATTCGGCTTCTAAACTTTTTTGATATTGCTTGAGGGCATTTTTAATACCAGCTGAATTAGTTAACCGAGGCAGGATCTTTAAGTCGGATTTCTTTTTAATAAATTCAATCGTCTGCAGGTCAGCTGGATTAAGCATGGCCACTTCTAATTCTTTGCCTTTTTTGCGGAAAGCAATAATATTGTGTCGCCGAGCAATTGGTTCGGGAATAATTTGCAGAATTTCTTCAGGGATAGTTTCTTTCTCTAAATCGACAAAAGGAATGCCGAGGATATAGGCCTCTAGCTTGATTAGTTGTTCTGGGCTGATTATTTTATCTTTAACTAAAACTTGAGCCAATTCCTCATTGGTTTCTTTTGCTTTTTTTTCAGCCTGGTCTAATTTTTCCTGAGTAGTTAGCCCCGCGTCGAGAATAAAGGCCTTGATTTGTGAATCTTCAACCTGCATAATTTGTAAATCCAAAACCCTAATTTATAATTCCTATCAGTCCTTGGCAGGATTCAGATATTAAAAATTTTACTGGAGGATTTCTTTTATCTTTTTAACCACTTCTTCTAATTCATAATTAGCTTTGACTAAATAAGTAGTTGCTCCCAGAGAAAGAGCTTTTTCTACATCAGTGCCTCCTTCTAAATTAGTTAAAATAATCACCGGGATATCTTTAGTTATGGCATCTTTTTTAAGCTCCTCAATAACCTCAAAACCGTCCTTCTTGGGCAGAATTAAATCCAAAAGAATTAAATCCGGCTTGAGTTTTTTAGCCAGAGCCAAGCCGATTTCGCCGTCTAAGGCGCTTTCTGTCTGATAGCCTTCATTTTCTAAAAATTGACCGACTGTCTTTTGAAAGGTAGGTTCGTCTTCAATAAAGAGAATTGTTTTCATGTTTTTAGAAAACAGCGAATAATTAA
>CAYOWE010000022.1:0-8581 GCA_964407595.1 uncultured Candidatus Saccharibacteria bacterium
CTGTAGGCTGGAAGTCTCACCCTCGGCTCATTTACTCCAAATAGAAGATATGGTAAACTGGGCCAATGAAGGATTTGACTGAAAAATTAAAGGGGCAGTATGATAAGCGCCAGGCTATTTTATCCATTTATGCCGGAGCTGGTGGAGCAGATGCCCAGGATTGGGTGGAAATGCTTCTGCGAATGTATTTGAAGTATTGTCAATACAAAAACTGGCCTGTCCAAGTTCTTCAAATTAAGGAAGGCAAAGAAGCGGGCTTAAAAAATGTTACTTTAATCATTAAGTCATCTTATGCCTATGGTTATTTAAAAGGAGAATCAGGTGTTCATCGGTTGGTTCGGCTTTCGCCATTTAATACAGATCATCTTCGCCATACTTCTTTTGCCTTAGTTGAAGTTTTGCCGGAATTTGAAGAAATCAAGGAAATAGTTATTAGACCAGAAGACTTGAGGGTTGATACTTACCGAGCCAGTGGCCCAGGCGGTCAGTATGTTAATAAAACCGAGTCAGCTGTCAGAATTACTCATTTACCAACTGGTTTAGTTGCGGCCTGTCAAAGCGAACGTCTTCAAGGCGCCAATAAGAAGCAAGCGATGAAGTTGCTCTATAGTAAACTCCATCAATATTTATTAAAAAATAAAGAGAAAGAGGAAGGTAAGTTAAAGGACCAATCCATGGCCATTGAATGGGGCAGTCAGATTCGTTCTTATGTTCTTCATCCTTACAAGATGGTTAAAGACCATCGAAATGGCATAAAATCAGGCAATCCCCAGGCAGTTTTAGATGGCAAATTAGATAAATTTATTGAGGCAGAAGTAAAGTCTTTATGATAAAATTTAAACAAATTTCAAAAATATATTCGTCAGATTGTCGGGCCTTAGAAGACATTAATTTAATTATTAATGAAAAAGAGTTTGTTTCGGTGGCTGGTCGTTCCGGAGCCGGTAAATCTACTTTAATCAGATTATTAATTCGGGAAGAACTGCCAAGCCAAGGTCAGGTTCTTTGGCACAATCACGATATCTCTCAAATTCAAGACAGAGATTTGCCTTTTTGGCGTCGGCAAATCGGCATGGTTTTCCAGGACTTTCGGCTCTTGCCTTATAAAACAGCTTATGAGAACATCGCTTTTGCTATGGAAGTCGGCGCTCGGACTAATCAAGATATTGAACGGGATGTTCCTCAACTTTTAAAATTAGTTAACTTATCGGAACGAGCTGACCATTTTCCCGATCAGCTTTCTGGCGGTGAAAAACAAAGAGTAGCCATTGCTCGGGCCTTAGCTCACCGACCAAAGATTCTCATTGCTGACGAACCAACCGGTAATTTAGATGGTCTGCACACCTGGGAAATTATTCGGCTTTTAATTAAGATTAATGAATTAGGAACCACTGTTATCTTGGCCACCCATGACCGAGAAATTATTAATGGCTTGGAAAAACGAGTGGTTATTTTAGAAAAAGGCAGAGTAATTAGGGATGAAGAGGGAGGCAGATACATCCTTTAAAATCCAAATGTACTTGGAGAATGTTCTCACCAAACCAAGGACAGTCCTTGGTTTAGGAGAGATTTAAATCATATGTTTACTAATTTAATGCGAGTTATCAAATCAGGTTGTTTAAGTTTTTGGCGGAATAAATGGCTTTCCGTGGCGGCTATTTCCATGGTCAGTTTAGCTATTTTTGCCATTATTAGTTTGTTGTTAATTAATGTTTTAGTCAATTCTTTAATTACTAATCTGGAAGATAAAATTGACATCAGTGTTTATTTTCATTTGGATACTCCCGAAGAAAAGATTTTAGAGACAAGAAAAGAGTTAGTTAAACTGGACGAGGTTCGCAGCGTTGAATATATTTCTGCCAAAGAGGCCTTAAAAAGATTTGAAGATAAACACCAGGATAACCAAGTTTTAATGCAAAGTTTAGAGGAATTAGATAGCAATCCTCTGGAAGCCGCCTTAAACGTTAAAGCTCAGACTGCTTCTCAATACGAAACAATTGTTAAATTTTTTAATCAAGGCAAGTATCAGGAAATAGTTGACAAGATTAACTATCTGGAAAATAAAGCAGTCATCACCAGATTGTCTTCTATGACTAAGACAATTCGTCAAACCGGCTTAATTATCTTAATTATTTTAGCTGTCTTGGCCGTGGTGGTTACTTTTAACACCATTCGCCTGACTATCTACAGCGCTCGTAAAGAAATCAAGGTAATGAAATTAGTTGGGGCAAGTAATTGGTTTGTTCGCAGTCCCTTTATTATTGAAGGGGCCATTTACGGCATCATTGCCGCCGTAATTTCTTTACTTATCTTACATCCTTTGCTATGGTATCTGGCGCCTAAGATTACCGCCTATTTACCGGGGACTGACCTTTACTATTTTTTCCAGACAAACTTTTTATCTCTTTTCTTTCTCCAAATCGCCATTGGCGTTGCCTTGGGCACTGTCAGCAGCTGGGTAGCCATCCGAAGATATCTGGAGGCCTGATGGGGAGTAGCCAAGCGGTAAGGCAATGGATTCTGGATCCATGATCGTAGGTTCGAATCCTACCTCCCCAGCAGATAAAATAACCGCTATATGATGCGGTTATTTTTAATAGAGAGTGTGGACGTTAGAACTTTTTGATGATAGAATGGGCTCTAAAGATGAATGTAGAGTATTACGATTTAATTATTGTCGGAGCGGGTCCTGCAGGGCTTTGTTTAACAAGAGAATTATCAGATTCAAATCTTAAAATATTGTTATTGGATAAAAAGAAAAGCGCAAAAGATGTTCAATATAATACATCAGGAAGTTTTATTAAGCCCGAAGAGTGGAATATTCCAAATCATATTCTAAATCCAATTAATGAAGTGTATTTTGGTTCTAAAAACGAAGCAGTTATCAAAAAAGTAACAGCGTATATAATTGACAGAAAAAAACTCTTGGCTTTTTTTGAAACAGAATCAAAAGGAAACAAAAATTTAAAGATTGAATATAATTCAATAATAAAAGAGGTCAATTTTACTGATAAAAGGGTAAATTGCCTCGTCTATTCTAAGAATAACGTAAATAAAAAAGTCACTGCGAAAATATTTGTAGATTGTTCGGGAATTAGTGCAATTTTTGGAAAGAAAACAGGTATAGCTCCTGTAAAACCAATTGTAGCAGTCGGGGCGGAATATTTAGTTCCACTTAAAAAAGAATATCATACAGCAGATTTATTTATGAGCAGCAATTTTAAAGGAGGCTATGGCTGGATCTTTCCGAGAGATTCTGAAACTGCTATAGTCGGTTATGGCACTCTTTCTAAAGAATGTTTTTCCGATGTCGAAAAATATTTAAGAGGAATGTGGAAAATTAAAAAAGTTTCTGAAAAATGTCTATTAAAGCCCTTAGAGAAAAGAATCGGAGTTTTAAGGACAGGAAAACCACTTAATAAATTTTCAGAAAACAATCTTTTAATCATTGGTGATTCAGCCCTACAGGCGCATACACTTGTTGGCGAAGGAATACGATTTGTTATGGATTCGGCTAAAATTGCTACCAAATGGATAAAGAAGTCTCTTGAAAAAGATGATTTGTCTTTTCTTGAAAATTATAGTAAAGAATGGAAAAATAAATATTATAAACAGTATAAAATAGGCTTTTGGCTACAACAGAAGTTGAAACAATTTTCATTAGACGATAACAAGCTTGATTTTGGAGTTAGGAGATTAAAGAAACTATCAGATAGAGATTTTGAGAAATTACTGAGTGGCAAGTTAAGTTATTCTTTTTTAGTTAAAATTATATTTCAGTCTTTAATATAGATTTAGGTATTGGGACCTAAGTTTGGAATATGGATATATTGTTCTAACTCCTGAGTCTTGGTTCTAACGTCGTCCACGATGCCCAGCTGCCAAATAAAAAATGACTTGCTAAGTCGTTTTTTATTTCCCTTATAACTTTTGACAACCCGTCTATTTTCTGTTAAGATTTTCTTATGAAAAGGGGGTGGGGAAATAATAAATTGAAGCTTAGGGAAGTAATTGCCCTAACCGTAGTGATTAGTTTTTTAACAGCTGCTTTAACTGCTTTTCTGGTTAGTAGTTTGATTTATAGCTTAGAGCCGATTGAAAAGAATATTCAGTCGTCAGTTAAAGACGAGGATACTTCCTTAAGTGTTCTTAGTCAGGAAGATAAAGTGGTTAGGACAGTTAAAGAAGTTTCGCCAGCCGTAGTCAGTATTATTGTCACCAAAGATTTGCCGGTTATGGAGCAGTATTATCAGGAATACAATCCCTTTGAAGGCGATGATTTTTTTAAGCAGTTTTTTGAAGATGATTTTTTTGCTCCATTTCAATTTCAGATTCCTCAATACCGACAGAAGGGAACCGAGAAAAGGGAAATTGGCGGAGGAACTGGCTTTATTGTTTCCAGCGACGGATTGATTTTAACTAACAAGCATGTGGTCGTTGATGAGGAAGCTGATTATACGGTTTTGACCAATGAAGGAGAGAAAGTCCCGGCTCAAGTTTTAGCCCGTGACCCGATTGAGGATATCGCCGTTTTAAAAATTGATAGAGATGACTTACCTGTGGTAAAATTAGGTGATTCTGATAAATTAGCCATTGGCCAGACAGTTGTTGCTATCGGCAATGCCTTGGGTGAATTCAGGAACACAGTCAGCTTAGGTGTTATCTCTGGTTTAAGGCGTTCAATTATGGCTAGTAGTGGTCTCGGCCAAACCGAACAGCTTTCCGAGGTAATCCAGACCGATGCGGCTATCAACCAAGGCAATTCTGGCGGTCCTTTGCTTAATTTGCAGGGTGAGGCGATTGGCATTAATGTGGCTATGGCTCAAGGGGCTGAAAATATTGGTTTTGCCCTGCCAATTAATAAGGCCGGTCGAGATATTGACCAAATCAAAAAACAGGGTAAAATTAGTTATCCTTAGAAAAAAAAATATGGCAGCGCCCAAACAAAAACATACTAAATCAAGAAGGAATAAAAGACGTTCTCATCATGCTTTAAAAAAGAAGCATTTTTCTGTTTGTTCCAAATGCGGCGAGCCGGTGCTGCCTCATCGGCTTTGTGAAAATTGCGGTACTTATGCTGGCCGGGAAGTGATTGATGTCTTGGCTAAATTAACCAAAAAAGAACGGAAGAAAAAAGAAAAAGAGATGGTTGCTCAGGAAAAAGAAAAAACGGCGGGAAAAGAATTAACCATGGAAGAACTTTCAAAATAATAAAATCTATTATGGCTAATCGTCATTTATCTCGTTCCATTGTTATGCAGTCCCTTTATGAATGGGATTTTAAAAAAAAGAAGCCAGAACAATTAGAAGAAATTGTTGGGCGTAATCTTGAGGAATTTGGTCCTGGTTTAGAGGATGCGGAGTTTGTTTGGAAATTAATCAAGGGAGTGATTAAATATTCTCCTCAAATAGATAAAATTATTGAAAAATCTGCTCCAGAATGGCCCTTGGAACAAATTACCGTTATTGACCGCAATGTTTTGAGAATTGGTCTTTACGAACTTCTTTTTGCTAACCGGCAGGAAGTGCCGCCAAAAGTGGCCATCAATGAAGCGATTGAATTAGCCAAGACCTTTGGCGGTGAATCTTCAGGCAAATTCATTAATGGTGTCTTAGGGACAGTTTATCGAGAGATTGGCGAACCGGGCAAGGATGAATAATTTCAGGGACTGTCCCTGAAATTATCTCTATAAATTACGGATTAAATAAACGTGAATAGTTTATCAAAATTAGAGTTAAAAATTGGAGTAAAATTTGACAATAAAGATTTATTGCGGCAAGCTTTAGTCCATCGCTCTTATTTAAATGAGAATCCAGATTTTCCTTTGGAGGATAATGAGCGGCTTGAGTTTTTAGGCGATGCGGTTCTGGAAATAGTCGTTACCGAATATCTTTATCGGAATTATCCTAATCCAGAAGGTGAATTAACTAATTGGCGAGCTGCTTTAGTTAATACTAAGATGTTGTCAGGAAAAGCTGATCGCTTGGAAATAAATAATTATTTACTGCTTAGTCGGGGTGAAGCTAAAGATAAGGGTCGGGCCCGTCAGTATATTTTAGCTAATGTCTTTGAGGCATTAGTGGGGGCTATTTTCTTAGACCAGGGATATGAGAAAGTTTCTCAATTTATTAAAAAAGAGATTCTCAAGGAACTGCCCCAGATTATCGAACAGAAACTCTATCAAGACCCCAAGAGTCGTTTTCAGGAAGAAGCTCAAGATAAATCCGGCTTGACTCCTGTTTACGAAGTAATTAAAGAATGGGGGCCGGACCACGCTAAACAATTTATTGTGGGTGTTTATCTCGATCAGGAATTAGTTGCCGAGGGGCAAGGCGTTTCCAAACAAGAAGCCCAGGAAAAAGCCGCGGAGGCGGCTTTGAATAAAAAAGGCTGGCAATAAGATAAATCAATTAAAATCCATTCAGGGACTGTCCCTGATAAATAACTATGCTTATTATTCGTTTAACTCGAACAGGTAAAAAAAACTCACCTAGTTTTAGGATTGTTGTCATAGAAAAAACCGCTCCGCCAAAAAGCGGTAAGTTTTTGGAAATTTTAGGTAATTACAATCCGCGGCTGCCTGCCAAAGACGGGTCCACCTCTGGCGGAAAAGAAGTTAATCTGAAGAAAGAGCGAATAGAACATTGGCTTTCCCAAGGGGTCCAAACTTCAGCAACTGTTCATAATTTATTGGTTAATCAAGGAATAATTAAAGGGTCCAAGATTAAGAAAAAGATTAGAAATAAAAAGAAAGAGGAGAAGTCCACCGAAGGCGGGTCTGCCTCTGAAGGAAAAGAAGAAAAGGAAATCAAGGAGGTTAAGGAAGAAACTCCAGTTAAAGAAGATTCTTTGCCCAAGGCAGATGCGCCCTTAGAACAAACCTCTGATAAAAAAGAAGAGGTTAGTAAAGAAATTAAAAAAGAAAAAGAGCCGGCCCAAGACGAGTCTTTATCGAAAAAAGAAGAGGTTATCTTAGGTGGAAAAGAAGAAAAAAGAACTCCCAATCTTGACAAATCAGAAGAAAAGAGTAAAATGGAGAAAGAGTAGCAGATAGATAAAGGGTCGAACTGCTGCTATTGATAAGATAAAGTAAATACTATAAAACTTATGGCTAAGACAGCTGTTGATCAGGAATTCTTAGAGTCTGTTATCAAAGCCATTGTCGACAATCCTAATGACGTCAAAGTCGTTCGGACAATTGACGAAATGGGGGTTCTCTTGAATCTTAAAGTGAATCCAGAAGACATGGGTAAGATAATTGGACGTGAGGGTTCTACGGCTAAGGCAATTCGGACGATTCTGCGGGTTATTGGCACTAAGAACAATGCCCGGATTAATCTTAAAATCGAAGAGCCGGAAGGCGGTAGAGTCCCACCTCGAGAAAGAACAGCCGCTTCTGAAGGACCTGAAAAAGGTGTTGATGAAGTAGTTGATGAATTGAAACTGTAAAAACTATTTTACAGCGACGCAAAAACTGTGCTACTCTAGTAGGGCAGTTTTTGTTATCTTTATGCGTTTTGATATTATCACTATTTTTCCGAATATTTTTAGTTCTTACTTAGGAGAAGGTATCATCAAACGTGCCCAAGCAAAGAAATTGGTCAAGATTAATATTCATAATTTGCGGGATTATACTAAAGATAAACGTAAGACAGTTGATGATAGACCTTATGGAGGCGGCTTTGGTATGGTTTTAATGGTTGAGCCGATTTATCAAGCAGTTAAAGATATTAAAAAAAGGTTACGGGTGAAAGGGTCTAAATCCGCCTCTGGAAGAAGAAAAGTAATTTTATTGTCTGCTAAGGGTAAAAGGTTTAACCAATCAATGGCTCAACGATTTTCTAAATTAGACCAACTTATTCTTATATGCGGTCGTTATGAAGGGATTGATGAAAGGGTGGCTAAGTATATTGCTGATGAAGAAATATCAGTGGGCGACTATATTTTGACCGGCGGCGAATTGCCAGCCATGAATATTGTTGATACAGTGACTCGTCTTGTTTCTGGCGTCATTGCCAAAGGTTCTTTAAAGGAAGAAAGTTTTTCCCAAGAAAAATACATTGAATACCCGCATTATACTCGGCCAGAGAGCGTAAAGATTAACGGCCGAAAAAGAAAAGTGCCTAAGATTATTCTATCAGGTAATCATCAGAAAATTGAGAAATGGCAGGAGAAACATTCAAAGCGATCTAGGTCTTAAGGACCTGGATCAAAGTTGACAAGGTTTTTTAGATAAGATATCATTAATATAAAGATGTTCTTTGAAAACAGAATAAAAGGTAATTGCAATTTTGTGCAGTTGCCCCAAATTATAATTTTTTTGAGAGTTTGATCCTGGCTCAGGATGAACGCTGGCGGCGTGGATAAGGCATGCAAGTCGAGCGCTCTGCTTTCGGGCAGGGAGCGGCGAACGGGTTAGTAACACGTAGGTATCTACCTTGGAGTCTGGAATAACCCGGAGAAATCCGGGCTAATACCAGATAGTCCCGCAAGGGTAAAGTTTCCACTTCGGTGGTTTCGCTTCAAGAGGAGCCTGCGTCCTATCAGCTTGTTGGTGAGGTAATGGCTCACCAAGGCAAT
>CAYOWE010000023.1:0-8131 GCA_964407595.1 uncultured Candidatus Saccharibacteria bacterium
ATCCAGAGAAAATGACTGATGAACAAAAACAGGAAGTGGAAAGATTAGTTAACGAAGTTATTAAAAAGGATTTACCGGTTAAATGCGAAGAAATGAGCTTGGATGAAGCCAAAAAACAAGGCGCTATGGGCATTTTTGAATCCAAGTACGGTCATAAAGTCAAGGTTTATTCTATAGACGATTATTCCAAAGAAATCTGCGCTGGTCCTCATGTGGAACGGACCAGCCAACTCGGTCATTTTAAAATTATTAAAGAACAATCCAGTTCTGCTGGCGTCCGCCGAATCAAAGCAATTTTGGAATAAATTAAGATAGGATTCGGGATATATCTTGAATCTTAATATTTGCCCAAAGGACCGATTTATTGTAAAATATGAGTAATGGGGCGATTGAAGAATTTTTTTCAAATTGGCAAAGGCAAATCTAAAAAGGATTATCTGTTAGCTTTGGATATTGGCACCGAGTTTATCAAGGCCTTGATTTTTAAAGTAGATACTTCTTTATTTAAAGACGAAGAAGAAAAGAAAGGATTAGTTGTTGGAGTAGGTCGGCAGCGACAACTGCCTAATCAAATGCAGGCGGGTGCTGTGGCTGATATTGACGGGGTGGCCCTGACTTGTCAGAAAGCAATTGAACAAGCCAGTCAGATGGCTCGCCTAAAACCAACCAAGGCAGTTCTCGGGGTAGCGGGCGAATTTATTAAAGGATTAACGACTAATTTTGCTTACCAAAGGAATAGTCCGGAAGAAGAAATTGATTTAGCTGAACTTAAAAATATTATTCAGAAAATTCAGTGGAAGGCCTTTGACCAGCTTCGTTCTCAATTGGCTTGGGAGACCGGCCAGCCAGAAATTGAAATTAGATTAGTTAATGCTTTAGTTAATGAGCTTAGCATTGACGGTTATCAGGTAACTAATCCCTTGGGTTTTCAGGGAAAGGAGATATTCCTTAGTATTTTTAATGTTTATGCTCCTATGGTTCAATTGCGGGCTTTGGAGAGTATTGCCGCTAAATTAAACTTAGAATTACTTTCTATTGTTGCTGAGCCTTATGCCCTGGCAAAAGCTTCCAGTTTTGAGCCAAAAGTAGGCGGTCTCTTTATTGATGTTGGCGGCGGGACAACTGATATTGCCTTGATTCGGCAGGGCCGGGTCGAAGGCATAAAAAGCTTAGCTTTAGCTGGTCAGGCCTTTACCAAGCGTCTTTCCCAAACGCTGGGTCTCGGTTCAACTGAAGCTGAAGCGATTAAAATAAAACACGCCCAACGGCAATTGAGCCATAATGTTCAACGAAAAATCAAGGAGATTCTGGAAAGAGATATTAAGATTTGGTCTAAGGGTGTAGAATTAATTTTAGAAGAATTTAGTCAAGCTGAATTTTTTCCTCCTTTAATTTTACTTTGCGGCGGCGGCAGCTTATTGCCCGGCATTAAAAATATTTTAAGCAGAGAATCTATTCAGGGTGAGTGGCTGGATAAATTTCCTTTTAGTCAGAAGCCGAAAGTTCGTTTTATTCACTCAGGACAGATTACTAATATGGTTGACCAAACCGGTCTTTTAGAAGGACCGGAAAGTATCACCCCCTTGGCTTTAGCTAATTTGACTTTAGAAATAGCCACCAGTGGAGAAAAAACTCTCCCTTCTATTCTTCGCCGCATCGTCCGGATGATGCGTTAAAGGGCTTTGTCCAGTCGCCTTAGGCGACTGATAACAAAACCTTTACCCCGCCCTCTATGCTTTAACTGTAAGGCATAAGGTTAAAAGTAGATTATACTTATCAATACTTAATTATTGCTAAGTTACAGATTAGAGGGCGGGGTGACAATTTTAATCACAAACCCAGCCGTCTATGCTTGCAGTAAATTATCTTTAGCTTAGACGGCTGGGTTTGATAAAATAGTCATGAAGACCATTTATTTAGAACCAGATGAAGAAATTATCTCGGTGATTGACCGATTAACTCAAACTAAAAGTAAAGAGATTAGTTTTGTTGTGCCAGCCGGAGCTCAAATCTGGCAGAATTCAATTAATTTAAGATTACTCAAGCGAGAGGCAGATAGCTTAGGCAAGGAACTGACTTTGTTTGTACCTGACGACCTCAAAGCTGAAGTAGCCGAAAAAGTTGGTTTTATAGTCAAAAGAGAAAAAAATCTTCCCATTGAATTAATTCGGGAAGAAAAAGAACAGGATAAAAATAAAGAATCAGTTAAAGAAGATATGATCGGTCTTTTAGTTGAAGAACTCAAGCCAGAAAGAGAGGCCGATGCTTTGTTAGAAGAAGAACTCATTGAAGACGGATTTAAATCAGGAAAGGGATCTTCTTTGGTGAATCAAGATTATGGAACTGGTGAAAAAAAACAGGGTTTTCACTGGCCGAACTGGTCTTCTAAAGAACCGAGGAAAAGAATGGTTGATATTGTTCGGCCGGGCGGTCAGGTTGGTCCTCGACAACAAGATAAGGAAGATTTTTTTCCTCAACGATTTTTAAAGAAAAAGTCAATGAGACCGGTTCCCAGATTGAAACCAATTGAGGTCAGGCCGCTTATTAAAGAAAGAGTTTGGCAAGAGACCGAAGACAGAGAGGCCAGAGCTCATTCGAGATGGCCAAAATTTTTGATTATTTTTATTATCTTAGCTTTCTTGGTAGCTGGTTTAGTCGGTTATTTGGTCTTACCAAATACCAAAATATCTCTTTCTCCTAAAATCGAGAAAGTAAGTTTTGATTTAGTCGTTATTGGTTCTAAGGATATTTTACAGATTGATGAAAGTTTAAATAAACTTCCTCTCCAGGAAATTAAGGTGGAAAAAACAATGAGTAAAGAATTTCCAGCTAGCGGCGAAAAAGAATTAAATGAAAAAGCGCGGGGAAGGCTGACTGTCTATAATGAATATAGTTCCAGTCCGCAAGCCTTGGTGGCGACTACTCGCTTTGAGTCACCTGAAGGTAAAATTTTCAGAATAGAAAAAAACATTGTTGTTCCGGGAGCTGCCATAGAAGAAGGTAAAATTATTGCCAGTACTGTCGAAGTAGAAGTAGTAGCTGATCAACCCGGAGATGATTACAATGTTAGTTCGACTAATTTTGTCATTCCTGGTTTTAAGGGAACAGCTAAATATGCTGGTTTTTACGCTAAATCCAAGAGTCCGATGACTGGTGGTTATACAGGAAAGGTAAAAGTCGTTTCAGCAGAGGATCTGGAAAAAGCTGAGGAAGGTCTGGCCGAAGAATTACAAAACGAAGTCAAGCAAACTCTTCAAGAGCAAATTCCCACTGATTTAAAAATAGTTGAACAAGGATTAAAAGAAAAACTCACTAAGATTTCTACGGTTGAGGAGGGAGCGGAAACTGATAATTTTAATATTGAGATGAGCGCTTCAGTTCAGGCCTTGTTTTTTCAGGAAGAAGATTTAAAAAGCTTAGTTGATTTAAATTTAATTTCTCAAATTGAAGAAAATAAAGTACCTCTTTCAGAAAGCCAGCAGATTAATTATGGAGAAATAATTATTGATTGGGCAGAAGAAGAAGTTACTTTTAATTTACATATTGAGGAAGAAGTGTCTTGGCAAATAGATATTGTCTCGCTTAAGGAAGATTTAGCCGGGCAAAACGAGGTAGAAGTAAGAAAATATTTAGCTAATAAACCGGAAATCGAAAAAGCTAAAGTAACTTTTTGGCCCTTTTGGGTTAAAAAAATACCTCTTCAGGAAAAAAAGATTGAGATTATAGTCAACCTTAGTCTTGACTAATTATTATTTATTGTTTAGTATTTAAAAGTGCCTCAATTAAAGGAAACAATTACTCAAGAAGGCGTCGTTATTGAAACTTTACCCGGCGCTACTTTTAAGATTAGATTAGATGAGAACAAAGAAATTTTGGCTCATCTTTCAGGCCGTATGCGCTTACATCATATCCGAGTGCTTATTGGCGACCGGGTTAAGGTGGAAATGAGCCCTTATGATAAAACCAAAGGAAGGATTGTTTATCGGAGTAAATAAAATGAAAGTCCGAGCTTCAGTTAAAAAAATTTGTGCCAAGTGCAAGATTGTCCGACGGAAAGGTCGGGTTTGTGTTATTTGTAAGAATCCTAAGCATAAACAACGTCAGGGTTAAAGGGCTTGGCCTAATCCACCTTGGGCGGATTAGTTACCAAACCCTTACCCAGCCCTCTATGCTTTATTTCTAAGGCATAGAGTCAAAAAGTAATTTATACTTGTCAATACTTAATTATTGCTAAATTACAGCTTAGAGGGCTGGGTAACAATTTTCTAACAACTCGGCGTCGCAAGCAAGCTTGCTTGCCTCACTGACAAAATAGTCATGCCACGAATAGCTGGTATCAATATTCCAGAAGACAAAAGAATAGAGATTGCTTTAACCTATATTTACGGTTTAGGTCGATCTTTGAGTAAACGTATTTTATCTAAACTTAAAATAGACCCCAATATTCGAACAAATAAACTATCCAGTCAACAAGTTAGTCAGTTGCGGGAGATGGTTGAAAAAGAATATAAGGTTGAAGGGGAATTAAAAAGGGAGAAGATGATGAATATTAAACGATTGAAAGACATTAATTCTTATCGGGGTCTTCGTCATATTAAGGGATTGCCAGTCCGGGGCCAGAGGACTAAAACAAATACCAGAACAGTTCGAGGTAATGTCCGTAGGACTGTGGGTAGCGGTCGAAAAAGGGCGGCCGAGAAAACATAAACTTTAAAGAAGATAGCTCTTATATTTGAGGGCTATCCTTATGAATAATATGGGTAAAAAGAGAGTTATTAAAAAAACCGAAGAAGATGTTTTAAAAGAGACTGAGACCAGAGAGGCAACTGAACGGAAAGCCGCTCAAACGGTTCGGCCAAAAGGTAAAAAAATAAAAATTAGCCATTTAGAAGAGGCTAAGATATTTATTCAGTCAACTTACAATAATACAATTATCACTTTGACTGACAAAAAAGGTGAGGTGGTCACTTGGGCTAGTTCGGGTTCGGTTGGTTTTAAGGGGCCTAAAAAAGCAACTCCCTTTGCTGCTTCCCGGGTAGTTGAAGCCCTCCTTGAAAAAGTAAAAAATTTAAACATTAGAGAGGTAACTGTTTTTGTTAGAGGAGTGGGCAGTGGTCGAGAAGCGGCAGTGCGGGCTCTGATTAACCATGGTTTAGAGGTTATTTCAATTAAAGATGTGACACCTATTCCTCATAATGGCTGCCGACCACCTAAGCCAAGAAGAGTCTAGAATAAAAATATGATTATTGATTCCAAATGTAAAAAATGCCGAAGGGCCGGCCAAAAGCTTTTCCTTAAAGGAGAACGCTGTTTTAGCCAGAAATGCGCCATGATTCGCAAACCCTATATTCCCGGCCTTCATGGTAAAGCCAGAAGAAGAGGTCTTTCCGAATATGGTCAACAATTAATTGAAAAGCAAAAAGTTCGCCATGTTTATGGTATTTCCGAAAAACAATTTAAGAATTATTTTAAAGAAATTGTTGATCAAAAGGGCAATAAAGAAGAACTTTTAGTTAGTAAACTGGAGAGTCGTTTGGATAATATCGTTTTTCGTTTAGGCTGGGCTCAATCACGCGCTTTAGCCAGACAATTAGTTAATCACGGTCATATTTCAGTCAATCAACGAAAGGTGGACATTCCTTCTTATCAGGTTAAAAAAGAAGCCTTTATTCAAATTAAAGAAAAAAGTAAGAAATTAGCTCCTTTCCGAGATTTAAAGACAATTCTTAAAAAATACGAAGTGCCCGTTTGGCTTTCTTTGGATAAACAAAAATTAATTGGAAAAATAATTGATCAACCCAAAATAGCCGATATAGGTAAAGTTGGCGAAATAGGGATGATTATTGAATACTATAGTCGTTAAATTAACGAACAACGAACAACGAACAACGAACAATATTGTTCACTGTTCTTTATTCTTTGTTCACTGATCTATGATTACTCTACCTAAAAAACCTAAAGTTTCTGGAAAGGAAAAAAACCGAGCCGTTTTTGAAATAGAAGCTTGTTATCCGGGATACGGTACTACTTTAGGCAATGTTATCCGGCGAGTCCTTTTATCTTCTTTACCGGGTGCGGCTATTACTAACGTAAAAATCAAAGGAGTTCAACACGAATTTTCTACAATACCCCATGTCATTGAAGATGTTGTTCAAATTATTCTTAATCTTAAGCAAGTTAGATTTAAATTACATACTAACCAGTCAGTTAAAGTTTCGCTTAAAGTCAAAGGAGAAAAAGAAGTAACGGCCGCTGACATTAAAGCCACTTCTGAATTAGAAGTAACTAATCCAGAGTCTCATATTGCCAGCCTGACTGATAAAAAAGCTAATTTGGAAATAGAAATGGAGATAGAATCCGGCTTGGGTTATTCACCGGTTGAGTTGCGGAAAAAAGGAAAATTAGAGGTTAGTAAGATTGCGATTGATGCTATTTTCAGTCCAGTTCGTAAAGTGACTTATGCTATTGAAAATATGCGGGTGGGTGAAAGGACTGATTACGACCGTTTAAAAATGACTATTGAGACCGATGGAACGATTACTCCAGAAGATGCTTTTCAAAAAGCAGCCCAAATTTTGGTTGACCATTTTAAAATTTTTACCTTTTTAGAAGATAAATCTGCCAAAGGCGGACCCGCCTCTAGAGAAAAAATCCAGAAGAAGCTGGCCGAAGACAAAGCTAAAATTAGTAGAAAAATTAAGAGAAAAGCTGTCTTAGAAAAGACAAAAAGTAGGCAAGAGACGGCTAAAATAAAGCTTATGGATTTGAAAATTTCTTCTCAAACAGTTAATCTTCTGGAGGAAGCTGGCTTAAAAACAGTGGCTAGCTTAGCTAAAAAGAAGGAGAAGGATTTAGAAAAAATTGAAGGATTGGGCAAAAAAAGGATCATTGAAATAAAAAGAGTTTTGGGTAAACTGGGTTTGACTTTAAAGTCATAGAAATTAGAAATTTATGAAGCATCATCAAAAAGGTAGAAAACTTGGTCGGAAACGCGATCAGCGGAAAGCGCTTTTAAAAAACTTAGCCGCTCATTTAATTTTGAAGGAAAAAATTGTTACCACTGAAGCTAAAGCTAAAGAGGTCCAGCCCTTGGTAGAAAGATTGATTACCAAAGGTAAAAAGAATGATTTAGCGGCTATTAGATATTTAGCTAAATATCTACCAACTAAAGCTCGTCAAAAGATGATTAGTCAAGTTGGTCCTCAATATCAAAAAAGAGCCGGTGGCTATACCAGAATTATTAAATTAGGTCCGCGCCAGACCGATAGCGCTAAGATGGCCATCATTGAATTAGTAAAATAAAAATGCCTAAATATACTATTGATGCCACTAACAAAATATTAGGTCGTTTAGCAGTAGAAATTGCTAATTTATTGCGAGGTAAAAATAAGCCTAGTTTTGTTCCTTATTTGGATCAAGGCGATGAAGTAATTGTTGTTAATACCGACAAGATTAAAGTGACTGGTCGAAAAATGAAGCAAAAAATTTATTACCATCATTCTGGCTATCCGGGCGGAATTAAAGCGACTAGATTAGAAGAAGCAATGAAAAAAGATTCTTGTCAGGTAATCAGGAAAGCTGTTTATGGAATGTTGCCTAAGAATAAATTAAGGGATAAAATAATTAAGAAATTAAAATTATATAAAGGAGAGAAGACATAAAATGGTAGTTATTAAAAAAAAGTCCGTCAAAGGTCGTTCTCTGCCGGCAGGCAAGGCAGGTGTCTCTGATGGAAAATCTATTAAAACTAAATCAACTAAGACCAAAAAACCTCAAAAAAAAGCAGCTAAACCAAAAAAGAAGGTAGAACAAGCTGTGAGATATTATGAGGCAGTTGGTCGACGCAAAAGAGCAACGGCCCGGGTGCGTCTTTTTACCTGTCGTCCTTTTGAATCTCAAGAGGCAAAAATTTCAGTTAATCAAAAATCTTACACTAATTTTTTTCCCACTCTTCAACTCCAAGAGATAGTAGCCAGTCCTTTACAGAAAATGAAATCCATTAATAGATTTAAAATAACCGTTAAGGTCAAAGGCGGGGGGATTAGAGGTCAAGCAGAAGCTATTCGTCATGGTTTGACTCGCACTTTAGTTAAATTCAATCCAGATTTTTCCAAGAAACTGAAAAGAGCTG
>CAYOWE010000024.1:0-8081 GCA_964407595.1 uncultured Candidatus Saccharibacteria bacterium
TTGGGAAAATTAAATTGGGGTAAGAAAAAAATAAATCAATTTTTAATCAAAGAAGAAGATTTTTCTTCTATTAAAGCAGTTGATTGGGTTCAGGGTTCGGCCATGCTCGTCCGAAAAGAAGCTGTTGAAAAAGTAGGTTTAATGGATGAACGATTCTTTATGTATTTAGAAGACGCTGACTGGTGTCGTCGTTTTTGGCAAAATGGTTATCGGGTGGTTTATTTGCCTTCTGCTCAAATGGCCCATTATTATTATCGGAGTAGTAAAAAATGGGGTGGTTTTTTGGATGTTTTTCTTAATAGATATACCCGCCTTCATCTAATCAGCGCTTTTAAATATTTTTGGAAATGGCGAAACCTTAAGGTTCTATGAAAAAATACATTTCTATTCCAATTTTGATTATTCTGTTAGCGACAGTCTTTGGTTCTGGTTTTTTTATTGGGCAAATTAGTCGACCTTCTATTGAAAAAGTGGAAGGGCTAACCAATAAAGAACTTGGTCAACCGGCACTGATTGATTTTAGTTTATTCTGGGATGCTTGGCGTATTATTGAAAAGAAATATGTTAATAGAGATGACTTAGATCGTCAAAATATGATTTATGGAGCCATTGCTGGTCTGCTTAAATCATTAGACGACCCTTATTCTGTCTTTATGGAACCAGAAGAAAGCAAGAAGTTTATTGACGATATGGGCGGCAGTTTTGAAGGAATTGGCGCGGAAGTCGGCATTAGAAAAGGAGTATTGACAATTATTGCTCCTTTAGAGGGAATGCCTGCTCAAAAAGCCGGTTTAAAAGCCGGTGATAAAGTCCTTGAGATAGATGATACTCTAACGGCTGATTTAACTCTTGATGAAGCGGTTAGTTTAATTAGAGGACAAAAAGACACAGAAGTGGTTTTGCTGATTATGCGGGAGGAATGGGAAGAAGTTAAAGAAATAAAAATTATCCGAGACACTATTAAAATTCCTATTATCAAACTAGAAATTAAAGAAGATAATATTGCCTATATTCAGTTCTATCACTTTACGGAAAATGCCTCTAGGGAATTCAGTAAAGTAGTCCAAGAAGCTTTAAGTTCGCAAGTTAAGGGAATAGTTTTAGATTTACGCAATAACCCGGGCGGTTATTTGGAAACATCCGTTGATATAGCCAGCTGGTTTTTGCCCAGCGGCGAAGTAGTGGTTATTGAAGATTTTGGCAATGGCCAAGATAATAAATATCGCAGTAAGGGATACGGATATTTAGAAGATATCCCGACAGTTATTTTAATTAATCAGGGGTCGGCTTCCGCTTCGGAAATCTTAGCCGGGGCCTTACGTGACATTAAGGGAATTCAAATTGTTGGTCAAAAAAGCTTTGGTAAGGGCTCGGTCCAGCAATTAGAAAAACTTAAAGGCGGCGCCAGTATAAAAATTACGGTGGCTAAATGGCTGACTCCGACCGGCTTAAGTATTTGCGAAGAAGGAATTACCCCGGATATAGAGGTAGAATTGACTGAAAAAGATATTAATGAAATGCGCGATCCTCAATTAAACAAGGCCTTGGAATTATTGAAGGAGGAAATTAACCCTTAATCTTTATGGAAAAGAAGATTAGAAATGATTATCTGACTGTTCTTAAATCGAATCAAAGAGCAACAAAGGGATTTCGCTATACCATGCCTTCTTCCTCTGTTTATCCTTACCAATGGCTCTGGGATAGTTGTTTTCATGCTATTATTTATACTCATTTTGATATAAAATATGCTAAAGATGAAATTAGAGCGCTTTTGAGCAGTCAATGGAAAAACGGAATGATTCCTCATATGATTTATTGGGCAAAAGGCGAAAAGCATCATGTAGATTGGGGAATTGAGGGTAATACTTCTTCTATTACCCAGCCGCCGATGCTCGCTTACGCCATAGAAGCTATCTTCAAAAAGGATAAAGATATTGCCTTTGTTAAAGAAGTTTTAGATAGGATAGATAAATACTATCAATGGCTTGAGCAAGAAAGATCATCTCCTTATCTCTTATCAATTATTCATCCCTGGGAGTCAGGTGAAGATAATCTTGTTGCTTGGGACGAGATATACGGACTGGATAATCCGTCCAAGGAAGAATTGATGAAAATAAAGTTAAAGCTGGTTAGTGATTATAATAAATTAAACCATAATACCAGAAAATTCTTAAAAACCAATAAATTTAATGTTCAATGCCTTTTGTTTAACGCTGTTTATCTCAGAAACCTTAAATCAATGCTTTTTCTCTGCCAAGCAGCTAATTCTAAACATCGCCAATATTACAAGAAAATTATTCCCCAGGTAAAAAAAGCTTTTAAAGAAAAATTATATAATGAAGAAAAAGGGCTTTTTTCATCTATCTATGATAATAATAAGCATGTCAGTCAAATAGAAAATTCATCAATTTTCTTGCCGCTTTTTGCTGAAATTTTTACAAAAAATCAGGTTAAAAATTTAATTGAAAAATATCTTTTGAATGAAAATAAATTTTGGTTAAAATATCCTGTGCCGACTATTTCAGCAGATAATCTTAATTTTCAGCCAAATCTTTATTGGCGAGGTACCACTTGGCTCAATATTAATTGGTTTGTTGTTAAGGGACTGGATAATTATGGTTATAGAGATTTAAGCGACCAACTTAAAAAGAAAAGCATTCAATTGATAGAGAAGTCGGGATTTTGTGAATATTTTAATCCAGTCACCGGTTTTGGTCACGGTCCCAAAGATTTCACTTGGTCGGGTTTAATTTTTGACATGTAAGATTAGAAATATCGTCTTAAAATGATAGAAGATAATCCGGATAAAATAAAAAAAGCTGAAATTGTTGTCGGTATCCCTTCGCTTAATGAAGCTGATAATATTGCCTTTGTTACTAAACAAGTTGATCGGGGACTGACTAAATATTTTGGTCGTCAAAAGGCAGTTATCATAAACAGCGACAATGACTCTCCCGATAATACGGGCAGAGTTTTTTTAGAGACCAAAACCAAAAATCCCAAAATCTATATTTCCACTCCCAGCGGTCAACGGGGCAAGGGGAATAACTTAAAAAACTTATTTCTAAAAATTAAAGATTTAGGCGCCAAGGCAGCCATGACTATTGACGCAGACATTAAAAATGTTAAGGCGCAATGGATAAAATGTTTTTTAGGAACGATTTTTAATGGCTATGATTTTATTACGCCATTTTACCATCGCCATAAATATGACGGTTCAATCACTAATCATTTTTGCTATCCATTAGTTTACGGGCTTTTAGGATATGATATTCGTCAGCCCATCGGCGGCGATATGAGTTTCTCTTTAAAAATGGTTAATCACTGGCTTAATCAGAAGTGGCCGCCAACAGCTAAAGGTTATGGTATTGATATCTTTATGACCAGCCAGGCGATTAGGGATGGTTTTAAACTGGGGCAGGTTGATTTGGGCTCAAAAATTCATAAGCCCAGTTTGCTTAAATTAGACAATATGTTTTTAGAAGTAGCTGAAACTCTTTTTGATTTTTTAACTAATCATAGAGATTTATGGCCAAAAGAAATAAGTTTGAAAAAACCACCCTTGGTTTGTCGAGTCAGCGGTAAGATAAATTTACAAAAACTACCGCCGATTGATTACAAAGAGATTGAAGAAACGTCTCTGGCTGATTTTCCTGATTATTACAAAAAACTTAAGAAATATCTCCCCTCAGAAGTCAGAGGTCCTCTGGAAATAATGTTTTTCCAAAAAAAGTCTTTAGAAATAACAGCTGACTTTTGGTCAAAGATAGTTTATCAATTATTCTATCTTTATCAGATTAAGCCGGAGAAAGATTTAGTTATTAAATTATTGCGCTCTCTTTATTTTGGCCGAATGGCCTCGGCGATTAAAGAAAATCATCTTAAAAGCCAAAAGGAATCAGAAAAATTAATTCAAAAACAAGCCGCTCATTTCTTTAAAAACAGAGATTATTTATTATCCCTAATTTCTCAAGATGCTAATTAAAAAAAAATTAGCCAAATCAGCTTTGCTAAACATTCTTCGGGAATATGATTTAGGTAAAATTGGAAAAATTAAATCAGTTCCTACCAGTGGTAATATCACTTTTTTAATTACTACAGCTTCGGGAAAATATATTCTTCGTCTTTGTCCAGAAGGGGAGAGATGGCGTTCTCGAAAAGAGATTTTAGCCGAATTAGAATTGATAGATTATCTGAATAAGCATAATTTTCCGGTCCCTCAGCCAGTCAATAAGAAAAACGGAGAAACAACTATTGAGTATAAGAATAAATTTGGCTATCTACGCCAATACGATTCCGGAAAAGAAATTTTAAAACCGAATCCAGAACAAGTAGGTCAATTCGGAGAAATTTTAGGTTGGTTCCATAGTTTAATTGAAGGTTATCAAACCAAACACCCAAGAGAACATTTTTGGGATTTACAAACTACTCAAAAAAACTTTTTAGAAGTAAAAGAAGATATTTCAAAAAGCAATTTTCCTCAAGCGGAGAATTTTGTCAATAAATTAGAAAAGGAGCTTTTTGATTTATCTTTTCCCGAAAAATTGCCTCAAGGAATGATTCATGAAGATTTGGGTAAACGCCATGTTCTTTGGCAGAACAATAAAATTTCCTGCCTGATAGATTTTGACCGTTGTTATTATGGCCAATTAGTTTTAGACTTGGGTCAAGCGATTCGTGGCTGGTGTTTTACGGATGATTGGCATAAATGGAGCAACCAGAACTTAACCGCCTTGCTTAAAGGATATTCTCAAAAAAGAGAATTAACTGATTTAGAGAAAAAATATCTTTTTAAGGCAGTAAAATTTGCTGTTTTAGAACGTGGTTTATCTTTCTGTTTGCGCTATATTGGTCTTACTCAAATGCCTTCTGATGAGCAATTTGCTCGTCGGAGTATTTCGGATACGGATTTATTAGATATGATTAAGAGAAATAGAAAAGAATTTGAGAAAATTTCAAAACAAAATTAAAAGCCGCTTAGGTTTTCCAAGCGGCTCAGAAGAACTGAATGAGATTGAATTTGATGCCTTTCAGTGTCCATTGGGGCCGAACTAGAACAACGTTTTTGAATGAATAGAGAACTTCGAGATCATGGGCTAGCCAGAGACGGCGATGGCGAAAGTCGTAAATCATTAGCTTTACGAAAAGAGAAACATTTAAAATGTCGTATCTTTTACCACTGCCAAGCCAGCCTTGTCTGTCTCTATCCCAACTGCCTTTTCCTTCTTTAAACCAGATAGTCATTCTTTTCAGCCAGAAAATCAGATGGCTAAAGGGAGTAGGTAATAGATAAAGGATTAAGCCATAGGCCTCTAGAGGCAGATAAGCTTCTTCCGTCATTGTTCCATGGACATCTTCAACGACGTAGGTTATTCCTTCCTTGAAAATAGGCATTTTCTGATAATCGCTATCGATGTCCTCAACGGATATTCCTATTTTAGAAATTAAGTTTTTTACTCTTCGCCGCAAAGTACTTTTGCCAACAACTCCTACGCCAGTAATCAATATTCTCATTATTGCCTCCTTTAAAGTACTGTTATAATAATATCATACTTAAATAAATTTGTCAATATTATGATTAAACAAATAATCTTAATAATTCATGGTCGAGTTCAAATGGTTCTTTTTCGTGATTCAACAAAGAGAAAAGCCAGACAATTATGTTTGACTGGCTGGGTTGGCAATAAATCTGATGGGACAGTCAAAATAATTGCCGAAGGAGAGGAGAAAAAATTGGCAGAATTAATCAAATGGTGTTATAATGGACCTATCATAGCTCGCGTCGATAAAATAGATATTCAGTGGCAGGAGGCGACTGGTCAATTTGATAAATTTGAGATAAAATATTAAAATATTAAAAAGATAATTATGAAAATAATTTTGCTTAAGGATGTAGAAAAATTAGGTAAAAAAGGCGAGGTTAAAAATGTGGCTGACGGCTATGCCCGTAATTTTTTAATTCCCAATAAATTAGCTGTTTTAGCAACTAAATCAGAATTAGTCAGATTAGAAGAACAAGAAAAAATTGAAACGGAAAAAGCTGAAGAAGAATTGAAATTTTATCAGGAACTGGCCAGCCAAATAGATGGCTTAGAAATAGAAATACCAGCCAAAGTCAGTGAAGAAGGTAATCTTTTTGGCACAGTCACGGCTAGTCAAATTGCTGAAAAACTAAAAGAAAAGAATTTTGAGATTAAAAAAGAACAAATTAAATTAGAAGAGCCAATTAAAGAAATAGGGGAATATGAAGCAATCATTGAATTTCCTCATAATTTAGAAACTAAAATTAAAGTTATTATCGTGGAAGAAAAATAATATGGCTAAATACATTTTTGTGATGGGAGGGGTCATGTCTGGCATTGGTAAGGGGATTGCTACGGCTTCTATTGGCAGAATTCTTCAAAGCAAAGGTTATCAGGTAGCGGCCATTAAAATTGACCCTTATATCAATGTTGATGCCGGGACGATGAATCCGATTGAGCATGGTGAGGTTTTTGTCACAGAAGATGGCGTTGAAACAGACCAAGATATTGGTAATTACGAAAGATTTTTAGACCAGGATTTCTACGCTGATAATTATATGACCACTGGTCGGGTCTATGAAACAGTCATTCAACGAGAGAGAAATCTTGGTTATGACGGCCGATGTGTGGAAGTAGTGCCGCATATTCCAGAAGAAGTAATTAGGCGAATCACTAAAGTAGCTAAAAAGGACCGACCTGACTTTGTAATGATAGAAATAGGCGGCACCGTTGGCGAATATCAAAATGTTTTGTTTTTGGAAGCAGCCAGAATGCTCCACTTAAGACATCCAGAGGATGTTCTTTTTGTTTTGGTCAGCTATTTGCCTGTGCCAAAAAAAATTGGTGAGATGAAGACTAAGCCGACTCAGTCAGCAGTCAGAACTCTTAACTCGGCCGGTATTCAACCGGACTTTATTATTGCTCGTTCTGAATATCCCTTAGATGAACCGCGCAAAAGAAAAATTTCTATTTTCTGTAATTTGGAAAAGGATGATGTTGTTTCGGCTCCGGATATCCAAAGTATTTATGAGGTGCCGATAAATTTTGAAAAAGATAAATTAGGACAGAGGATTTTAAACAAATTTAACTTAAAGCCCAAAAAAAACGATTTAAGAAATTGGCAAAATTTAGTTAAGACAATTAAAAACGCTAATAAGCAAGTTAATATTGGTATTGTTGGTAAATATTTTAGCACGGGAGATTTTATCTTGTCTGATGCCTATATTTCAGTCATTGAAGCGGTTAAACATGCAGCTTGGTATCATCAACGAAAAGCCAAAATTCATTGGTTGAATTCAGAAGAATATGAAAGTCGCCCCCAGAGAATTAAAGAATTAAAAAAGCTTGATGGAGTGATTGTGCCCGGTGGTTATGGAGAGCGGGGGACTGAAGGCAAAATTAAAACTATTGAATTTTGCCGCAAAAATAAAATCCCGTATTTGGGACTTTGTTATGGTTTACAATTAGCCGTGGTGGAGTTTGCTCGGAATGTTTGCCGAATGAAAGGGGCTCATACAACAGAAATTGATTCGCAAACAAAATATCCAGTCATTGATTTAATGCCCGAGCAAAAAATTAATCTTCGAGACAAACAATACGGCGGCTCAATGCGTTTGGGGGCTTATCGTTGCCGACTGACCAAAAATACCCTGGCCCGCCAGGCCTATAAATCCCAGGAAGTTCTTGAGCGACACCGCCATCGTTATGAACTTAATAATGATTTTAGAGATGTTTTAGAAAAAAATGGTTTGATTATGGCTGGCATCAATCCAGAAAAAAATTTAGTGGAAATTATTGAACTTAAAGACCATCCTTTTTTTATGGCCAGCCAATTCCATCCAGAATTTAAATCGCGACCCTTGCGGCCTCATCCCTTGTTTCGGGAATTTATTAGAGCTGGGTTGAAAAAATAAGGGGGCACCATTTGGCGCACCCCTTCAATGTTTAATCAATTCCGGCAATAGATTTTTCCATCCTTTCTGTTAATTGTTCGTTAAATGTTTTATTTTTTTTCTGATCTCCTTCATGAAATACAGCCTGACAGTTTTTACATCTTCG
>CAYOWE010000025.1:0-7540 GCA_964407595.1 uncultured Candidatus Saccharibacteria bacterium
TTTATAACTGCAATAAATAACTTTAAAAAGAACAATGAATTCCCAGCAACAATTAAAAATATCTTTGAAGATCTTTCTTCAGAAAGCAAAGATAATTTTTAAAGAGCAATATTTAAATGAAACTACCTTTTATATCTTCAGGACTGATACAAATCAAGTTTTAGCGAGAAATATTGATAGTTACGATACTGCAAAAGAAATGGCAAATCAAATTAGAAAACGCCTAGGTTTAAAATGGAATGTTATCAACTTTAAAGCAGAAAGACAGAAAAATTAAGGAGAAAAAAGAGGAAATTGATTTGGAAATAAAAGGCAAACATTGGGTCAAATGAAAAATAAAAATAAAAAATATCTAGTCATTGGCGGAGCTGGCTTTATTGGTTCTCATATTACCGACGAACTCATCCGATTAAAACATCAGGTAGTTGTTTTAGATAATCTTTCTACTGGCAAAAGAGAGAATGTTAATCCTCAGGCCAAGTTTGTTAAAGGGGATATGACAAACTTAAGACAGATTAGCCCGTTTTTTAAAAATATTGACGGTGTTTTTCTGTTAGCCGCTCTGCCAAGAGTCCAATACTCTATTGATTATCCAGCTAAAACAAATCGAAACAATATTGAGGGAATTTTAAATGTTTTAATAGCCAGCCAGAAAACCAATGTCAAAAGAATAGTTTATTCATCTTCTTCTTCTATTTATGGAAATCCTGAAAAACTGCCTCTCCAAGAAAATTTCAAGCCAAATCCCTTGAGTCCTTATGGCCTGCAAAAATATGCAGGAGAGGAATATTGCCGATTATTTTTTCTAATCCATGAAATAGAAACTGTCTCTTTAAGATACTTTAATGTCTATGGCCCCCGAATGGATGATCGAGGCGCTTATACAACAGTTATGTCTATTTTCCTTAAACAAATGGCCAGAAATCGACCCTTAACCATTACTGGCGATGGCAGCCAAACAAGAGATTTTACAAATATCAGCGATGTGGTCAAGGCAAATATATTAGCCATGACCAGTAAAAAAGTTGGTCAAGGAGAAGCAATCAATATCGGTGGCGGTAAAAACTACAGCATTAACCAAATTGCCAAAATATTTGGTGATAAAATAAAATATATTCCGTCTCGAATTGAGCCGCATGATACTTTAGCTGATATCTCCTTGGCTAAAAAACTACTTGGCTGGCAGCCGAAAATAAAATTAGAAAAAGGGATTAGAGAATTAATAAAAGAAAATTTATAACGGGGCGTGGCCTAGTGGCTTAAGGCGCTGGCCCCACCAAAATTTTATTAACAGGGTGTGGCCTAGTAGTTAAGGCGCCAGTTTCGGGAACTGGAGATCGAGGGTGCAACTCCCTCCATCCTGACAAATTTAAAAATCTATTAACTTCTTAAATTTATCCCTCAAGTTACTATTAAGACATTCTTTAGGATAAATATCTTGAGAATAAATAGCTACTAAAGTAAGTTTATGCTTATGGCAAAGCGCTTTTTTCTTTTTTACGGTTCGGTCATAGCGAGGGCTGTCATTGGCAAGGCCAAAATATTCAACAAAGATTTTTCGTCTCTTTGTAAAAATAACCCAATCTGCTTTATGATTTGTTTCGGGATAGGATACGTTTCTCTCATGAAAAATACCATTTTTCGCAAACCAATTATCAATAAGAGCTTCGGAAACAGAATCACAGAGATGCCCATCTAGTGCTACAGTATTTATCCGTTTATACATACGTTGGCTATGAGAACGATTAGGTTGGAATCCTGCGGCGATAATGGCATTATTCCATGAACCAAAAGTCCTTACACATGAACTATCTATTTCTCTTAGTTCGCGTTTCGCAGGAATTCTCTTTAACTCCCGAACAGCTCGTTTTATAATATCTATAAGCTGTTGAGAAGTATATCTTCGTAGTTCTTTTAATTTGCACTCTCTGGAGCAGTATTTTGAACTTCCCTTGTTCTTTCTAAATTGCTTACCGCACTTGACACATGTTTTTAATTTCGGCTTTCTTACTTTGGGGTATTTTCTGTTATTAACTTTAGCAGCACAAGACTTAGAACAGTAATTGTGAGGAGAAATTTCGCTTGGTATTCGGAGAAAAGTCTTACCGCAGTTTTCGCAGGCCAACGACTGTTTTTTGCCTTTGTATTGAAATTCACATTCTCTGGAGCAATAAAAATTGTGCCCAAGTTTAAGGTTCTCATTAATACGACCCATACTACGATAGATAGGCGTCTTACAAGCTATGCAAAAAACTTTTTTTAATTTAGCCATAAAAAATGGATTTTATTCTTTACATAATTGAAATATTTTAGTATCATTTTATTAGCTAAAAAAGATGAACTGTCATTTTAATCTATATTTTAATAGTATTAAAATATTAGTCAAATGTCAATAGATGACTTATTCACAATAGCAAAAAATATTAGACATAAAAGAAGAGAACTCGGACTTTCTCAAGATAAGCTCTCTAAACTTGCCGAGGTGGCTTATAATACGATTGTTAAGATTGAGTCGGGCGAAAATCCAAACCCGACTATTAAAACACTGCAAAAAATTGCCAAAGCATTAGATGTTTCTGTTGATGATTTAATAAAAGAAAAATAAACCAATGAAAGAAAAAATCATGAAAAAAACACCTTTAGATGTTTGGGCTAAAGAAATTAGCAGAAAAACTGGTTTTGTGTCTAAAAAAGAAATCATACGGGCTTATTATTACGCCACTGACCGTTTTCGCAGTCTGATTTTAACTGGCCAATACCAAAACAAACCAGCTATTCTTAAAATTTATGATGACCCCCGAATCAGCGAAGAACCATTAGCTCAGATTAAATTTAACCAGCAAAATAAAAGCAAAATTCTAAGAGCGCCCCAAGTCTATAAATACGAAATCGTTTCACCGCAAAAGGGTTGGCTAATAATGGAAGAAATGCCTAAAACAGCTGTTTCTTTTAAACGACCGCTTAAGCCGGAACAAAGAAAAGAATTTATCAAGGCCTATTTAGAATACCGAAAAAATTTCCCCGCCAGACCTAATCGTAAATTAAACTTAGCCGAAAATTTACCTAGTCATAAGTTTCATGCTTTTAGAATTGCTCGTTGGTTCCAATTAGCTAATAATAAAGAAGCCGAAATAGCCCTAGCTAACAAAAAAACTTTTATTGACCCTAAGAAATTTATTCCAAGATATATTAAGGGGTTAAGTATAATTGACAAAGAATTTAAGAATAGGAAAATGGTCTGGTCTCATGGACTTTTTAATCCGACTAAGATTTTTAAAGACCAAACCAAAGGTATTTATTATTTGCTTGATTTTGGGCATAACAAAATGTATCCCCAGGGCTATGAACTTAGCTTTATTATCTGGGCTGACTGGATAATTGAAGCTGACTGGCAAATGAATTATGCTAATTGGAAAAAGGGGATTGACCAATGGCTTAACGAGCTAAAGCCAGTGGCTAAGAAATTAAAAATTAAAAACTTTCAATCCTTAATGAAAGCTGGTTTAGTTGAACGATGCTTAGGAACAATCCTGGCTGATATCGGCGCCACTGACCAACCAGGCAAAGAAAAAGAAAAAAGAATTGCCCTGATCTATCAACTTTTAGATGAATTTATTTAATCAATAAAAGGTCGAAAATAATTAAGGAGACAAAAAATGTTAGCTCAATCACCTTTAGACCTCAAAAAAGTCAATAAAAAAGATTTAGATAAAGAAATTCTAAGATTAGGCATGATTGCCGAATTAGATGCAGTCAGTTTATACGAACAATTAGCCGCTATGACCCAGAACAGACAGATGAAAAGAGTTCTTTTGGATATTGCCAAGGAGGAAAAAACCCATATGGGCGAGTTTCAGACCTTGCTTTTAAAATTAGACAAAGAGCAGATTAAAGAATTAGCCAAAGGCAAAAAAGAAGTTGATGAATTAGCTAAATAAGGATGTATATTTTAAGGTCGTACCTTAAAACGTACGACCTTGAGAGGGCCTGTAGCTTAGTTGGTAAAGCGCCGCATTCGCATTGCGGAGATCAGCGGTTCGAATCCGCTCAGGTCCACCAAAAAGGAATTCGCAAGTTTTGAAGGTTCGCCTCGCTTCGCTCGGCGACCAAATCGTAAGGAATTTTGGGCGAAAAAATCAGTTGGCGATTCTGTAAAATGCAGTTCGAGCCGATATTTTTAAGAAATGTTGTCATTTTTAATTTTTTAATATGAACCAAGAAAAAGAAAATAAAGAAGACATTGATTTAAGCGACGCGCCCAAGGATTCTGATGGTTCCAACACAGACGCGAAGCCCCAAGAAGAACAGCAAAGACCGGAAAGACCGGAGGAGGTTTTTCTCCCTGGAACTCCAAAAGTCACTCAGTGGGTGATCAGGTATTCTGGCGGATTGATAAAAGATGAAAAACAGGCGCAGTATGTTATTTTTGGATTTGTGACGTTGGCGATTATTGTTTCGCTGTTCTTGTTTTTTGGCGGAGGTGAAAAGCAGGAAACTCTTCCGGAAGATTTTATAAATCAGCCTCAATTTCTACCATAACCGCCGAAACGAGCTAAATTGTATGTCAAATTCAAATAATAAAGGTTTTACACTTATCGAACTTTTGGTCGTCATTGCTATTATTGGTCTTTTAGCTAGTATTGTTTTGATTAGTTTGAATACAGCAAGAGCAAAAGCCAGGGATGCCAGAAAACAAGCAGATTTTCATTCCATTTCTCTTGCCCTTCAAATGTTTTATGATGAGGAGGGCCGTATGCCAAATAACTACAATCCAGGTTATGGGGCATGCGAGCCACAAACTTATTACGACCAAAGCATGCAAGAATTAGTTGACGCAGGATTTCTGGCGGCAATCCCCAAAAGCCCGGGAGGTGCAGGATACTGTTACTATAACTACGGCGCCGGAAACTCCATCGGGGCCATTATAGTTACTCATCTAGAGACATATCTCGCTAGCACGGAAGGGCTGGCTGGTTCATGTCGTCCTTTTGGCGCAAATTGGTGTAGTAATATTAATCCCAACTCGCAATATTGTATTTGTAATCCTTACTAATCTTACTAAAAATTTCAAAGAATTTAAAAATTAACAAAAAAGTTTGATTGAGTCTGAATTTGCCCGCCAAAGAAAAACTTGAAATTGTCAAAGTTCAAGATTTAGGTTCGGAATTTTTGGCTAAATCCTCGCCGCCGCCCTCCAACGCCAAGACTTTGGCGGGCAAGCAGGCGGCGAAATGCGTCCGAACTATTTTAATAATAGACTACATGAAAGTAATTATTTTAGCTGGCGGTCAGGCAACCCGGCTGCCAGTTTCAGCTAAAAATATCCCCAAGCCATTAGTCAAAGTGGCTGGTCAACCTATTTTAGAACACCAATTGACTTGGTTAAAGAGACACGGCTTAGCCGATGTCCGTTTTAGTTTGGGCTATCTTAATCAAAAAATTATCGATTATCTTAAAAATCGCTGTGAACATGTGATTGAAAAAGAACCCTTGGGTACTGGCGGAGCAATTAAATTGGCTTGCCAAGATTTGAAAGAAGATTTTATGGTTTTAAACGGCGATAATCTAACTGATGTTGATTTAACTGGATTTTTAAGATTCCATCAAAAACATCCTTTAGCCAATAGTTTGGTTGGCTGGCATTGCCAAGATGCCCGGGGTTGGGGATTGCTAAAAAATAGAGGGATTAGAATTTTAGAATTTAAAGAAAAACCAAAAAGAAAATGTTCAGGATTAATCAATGCTGGCGTCTATATCCTCTCTCCAGAAATATTTAAGCCAATTAAAGCAAAAAGGTTTTCTGTTGAATACGATGTTTTCCCGGATTTAGCTAAACAAAAACAATTAGCTGTTTTTCCCCATCAAGGCCGATGGCTCGGCATTAACACAGAAGAAGATGTGAAAATGGCTAATCAATTATGGTCACCTCAAAAAGGAAATTAGGCGATTTAGGAGAAAAGATTGTGGTTGATTATCTTGAAAAAAAGGATTATCATATCTTGGAACGAAACTACCAAAAGCCCTGGGGAGAAATTGATATTATTGCCCAAAACAATAAAGAGCTTATCTTTATCGAGGTAAAAACAAGGACTGTATCTGAGGGACAGTCTCTAAATCCAGAAGAAAATGTCGGATTTAATAAAAAACAGAAATTAATAAGAACTGCCCAGACCTATCTTTTGGAAAAAAAGTATCCGCCAGAAACCCCTTGGCAAATTGATGTCATTGCAGTAGAATTAAATATTCAAACTAGAAAAGCTAATTTAAAACATATTAAAAACGCTGTCTGGCAATAAAGAGAGTATATATTTTAAGGTCGTACTTCAAAATATACACCTCTTAACCAGAAAACAAACTATGGACTATTTTAAGAAATCATTAGAATTACATAAAAAGAAAAAGGGTAAATTAGAAATTAAATCTAAATTCCCTTTAAAAAACAAAGACGATTTAAGTATTGCTTATACGCCCGGCGTGGCTGAACCCTGCCGTCAAATTGCTAAAAATCCTTCAGATGTCTATAAATACACCATTAAAGGCAACAGCGTAGCGGTAGTCACCAATGGCACAGCTGTTTTGGGATTAGGCAATATCGGCCCGGCAGCGGCTTTGCCGGTTATGGAAGGAAAGTCCTTGCTTTTTAAGAAATTTGCCAATGTTGACGCTTATCCGATTTGTTTAGACAGCCAAAACATTGAAGAAATTATTAAAGCCGTTAAAATGATTGCGCCGGGCTTTGGCGGAATTAATCTGGAAGATATTAAAGCGCCTGAGTGCTTTGAAATAGAAGAACGATTAAAAAAAGAATTAGACATCCCGGTTTTCCATGATGACCAGCACGGCACGGCCATTGTTATTTTAGCGGCTCTAATCAATTCTTTAAAAGTGGTCAATAAGAAAATTAATCAAGTCAAAATAATTGTTAATGGAGCTGGAGCAGCTGGCATCGCCACAACCAAACTTCTCTTAAGTTACGGAGCTAAAAAAATTATTCTTATTGACAGACAAGGAGCTATTTACAAAGGCCGGACCGGACTTAATCCAGCTAAAAAAGAAATGTCTCGGAGAACTAACCTAAAAAAATTAAAAGGCCGGATTGAAGATGTTATTGAAGAAAGCGATGTTTTTATTGGCCTCTCAGCGCCTAAAATTCTCAAAAAAGAATGGGTTAAAATGATGGCCTCAAAAGCAATAGTCTTTGCCATGGCTAATCCCGTTCCGGAAATTATGCCCCAAGAAGCCAAACAAGCCGGGGCAGCTATTACGGCCACTGGCCGAAGTGATTTTAAAAACCAGATCAATAATGTCTTAGCTTTTCCGGGAGTTTTTCGCGGCCTTTTAGATGGCCGAATCAAGCAAGTAACTGAAAAAATGAAAATAACGGCCGCTCAAACTTTAGCTTCTTTAGTCAAAAAACCCACCCCGGATAAAATCATCCCGGCTGTCTTTGAAAAAGATATTGCTAAAAAAATTGCTCTAAGTATAAGGGACTGTCCCTAAGATACAGTCCTTAAGGACTGTATCTTAGGGACAGTCCCTC
>CAYOWE010000026.1:0-7366 GCA_964407595.1 uncultured Candidatus Saccharibacteria bacterium
ATAATCACCTGTCCATCTTTGACCACATAATCTCTATCTTTTTTAAATAGCGCTTGAGCCCGCAAGGCCTGTTCTAAATGATGAACATAGCGAATACCGCCTTCTTGATAGATATTATCCAAATCCAATATCTTTTCTACTCTGGCAATACCTTCTTCGGTTAAAGTAGCGGCTCGCACTTTTTCGTCAATATTGTAATCAATATTCTCTTTGAGTTGAGGAATAATTCGGCTAAATTGCTCATAGAGTTTAGTTGATTCCGCATCAGGCATGGAAATAATTAAAGGGGTTCTCGCTTCGTCAATTAAAATGCTATCCACTTCATCAATAATAGCCAGATAAGGTTCCCGCTGAACCATCATTTCTAAGGTAGGAGCCATATTATCCCGCAAATAATCAAAACCAAATTCATTATTAGTCCCGTAAGTAATATCAGCTTGATAGGCCTCTTGGCGAGAAGCTTCTTTAAGGTTTTCCATTTCCACGGTAACCTCATTTTTGTCAGCGGCTGTTTGAGGGTCAAAAAGATAGGCCTTTTCATGATTGAGACAGGCACAAGAAAGCCCTAAGAGTTTATAAGTTGGTCCCATCCAGTTAGTATCGCGCCGGGCTAAATAATCATTAACCGTAACAATATGGATTCCTTGACCAGTTAAAGCATTTAAATAAATAGCTAAAGTAGCCGCCAAAGTTTTTCCCTCACCAGTTTTCATTTCAGCAATCTGGCCTTGATGAAGAACGATACCGCCAATTAACTGAACATCAAAATGACGCTGGTCTAAAGTTCGCTTAGCTGCTTCGCGAACCAAAGCAAATGCCTCAGGCAATATCTCATCAAGAATTTTAGAAACGTCACTCTCCACAGGAAGAACTTTAGGAGTATTACTCTCATCAGGAATGACACTCTCTTTTATTTTTTCTTTTATTCTTTTCTTAAACTCTTTTGTCTTTTCTTTTAATTGCTCATTAGAAAAATGCTCAAACTGTGACTCGAGTTGATTAATTTGGTCAACTATTAATTGAAGTTTTTCTATTTTCCGTTGATTAGCATCACCTAAAAATTTATCTAAAAAAGACATGTAAAAAATTTTGTCATTGCGAGAAGAAGCAAAGCGAATTAGAGATCCCTCGCTTCGCTCGGGACAGGCTCCGCAATCTCGTAGATTAACGAGATTACCACACTCGCCTAACGGCTCGCTCGCAATGACGAAAACAAAAAAGCAGTTAAAACTGCTTTTACTTTAAAACAAAATCACCAAAAAATCAAATACGGGTTAAGAAAAACATCCTAAATAAATCCTCAAAATATTGAAAAGTTACTTAGAACTAATTAATCTTTTTTAAGTCCGTTTATTAACAAACAGACCTGTCTGCCGCCTGCCTGTCAACAGACAGGTCTATTAGGAAAGAAGAACTATTTCTTTTTTCTCCTCCGAGTTGTTTTCTTCTTCGTTGTCTTTTTCTTCTTAGGAACAGCCTTCTTTCTCTTAGCTGCTTTTTTTCTTTTAACCATTTTTTTGAAACTATTTAATTTTAGACTTTAGAAAATGAAACAGGTAAACTCGACCTCCATTTTACCTATCGAAAGAACAAAAAATCATTTTCTAATTTAATTATACTTTGTTTGTCAACATTTGTAATGTGGATAAGTTCCGTTTTTATCCAAAACTTGTTTTGGTAATAAAAATGAGAACCCCGCCCTCTATGCTTTAAATTTAAGGCATAAAGTCAAAGGGTAAATTGTCTTTATCAATATCAATAATCTTTATTATTAACAAGTTAGAGCTTAGAGGGCGGGGTAAGGTTTGCTTACTAAATTTCCTTCAGAAATTTAGAACAAGTCCTTATTTTCTTTTAATAATTTTTCCTGTTTTGGAAGCGCGAAAGCGAGCTAAAGGACTAAGCCGCCAAAATTTTTTCCAAGAACGGGCGCCCCGGACAAAGACAGTTGCTTGTTTATCTTTATATTTTCTTATCTCTCTAGCTAATTCATCTTTAACTAAATCAATAGCGGCCATTAAAGATTCTTCTGTTTTTTCGGCCCGGAAAAGCTGACCGTTAATGCTTAAATTTATTTCGGCTCTAAAAATATCCCCTTGCCGCTGACCACGGGTAATTTTACCTATCTCAACTCGGGCTTCAATTAATTCGGGATTAAATTTTTTTAAAAATTTTTCTAAACCGCCAATTTTCTCTTCAATATATTGGTTAATACTCGGCGAAAGTTTTATATTGGTTCCTTTAGTAATTATTTTCATAAGAATATTTTAACATTAAAACCCCAAATAATCAATTTCTTCTTCTAAATTTATTTTAAAATTTTTGTTAACTGATTTTTTTATTAATTGAATTAATTTTCTTACATCTTTGGCTTGGGCATTACCTAAGTTGATAATAAAGTTAGCGTGCTTCTGAGAAATCATTGCTTGACCAATTTGTTTTCCTTTTAAACCGCACTCTTCAATTAATTGGCCGGCAAATCGACCAGCCGGATTTTTAAAAACACAACCGGCTGATGGGTAATCTAGTGGCTGGCTATCTTTTCTTTTTTTAAAATATTCTTTAATTAATCGCTGACTCTTTTTCTTATCTCCTTTTTTTAAGACCAATTCAACCGAAAGAATAATTTTATCTATTTTTTTTATTTTTTTAACTATTTTTGAAATATTTTGACCAAAAGCGCTGGCTTGACATTTAACTGCTCCACCAATCGTCCCGGGAATATTGATGGCCCATTCTAAACCAGTTAAACCGGCTTGGCTGGAGACCTTAACTAAATCACTTAGTTTTACTCCGGCCTCGGCAATAATTTTATTATTGTTTATTATTAATTGTTTACTCTCTGCAGCTATAACCAATCCAGCGAATCCTTTATCACTAACTAAAAGATTACTGCCGCCGCCTAAAATAAAAAAAGGCAGCTTTTTCTCTTGAGCAAATTCAACTGCCTTAATTAAATCTTGAGTATTTTTGGCCACAAAAAAATATTTAGCCGGCCCACCAATTTTGAAAGTGGTATATTCAGCTAAAGGAATATTTTTTTGAATTTTAAATCTATTTATTCTTAATAAAGAAAGATTGGTAATATATTTTTCAACGGCATCGAACTGCGAGCGGGCATGGTGTCGCCGAAGGCAACGAGCGAGCAGTTCGCAGCAGCGAAAATTCACGCTGGGGATTTTCGCGGTAGCTGAAAAATAATATTGCCAATCTTTCTTGACTTAATCTCTATTCAAACATCACCTCTGCCCCAGTGATATAAAAGTCCCTTTCGAAAGTATTAATAATATAGACCATTTCCCAAAAGCGACCGCTAATAGTAAACTCTTTAGCCGTCATATTCAACCAATGTTTGGTCCCGTCAGCATTAACTTCATAAACCCGTTTATCGCCATCAGCCCGAATCAGCCAGGCTTGGTAATAACTGTTTAATTCATCTGGACTAACTTCTATAATATCCTGCCAACGCAGGTGTCCATAGGCGTTAAAGATTTCCGCACTCTGAATCCAGCGCCGATAATTGTTTTTAATAATATAAACCTTATAATCTCCGCTGGCTCGGATTAAACTGCCTTCGGGATAGCTTTTTGAATAAGTAAAAGCATTGGCTAAAGTAGTTTTTTCTCCATCAGTATTAGTCAGAATAATATCTACTGGACCAGCTAAATGAGCCGGATTGACAAATTTTATTGTTTGAGTATTAATTACCTCAAAATCAGTTATAATTGTCTGACCAAAAATAATTTGATTAACCGTTGACAGATTTTCTCCCTGAATAGTTACTTCCAAACCACCATCAATTGAACCGCTACTCGGCCGGAGCTGGTTAATTACTGGCGGGGTGGCGGCCACGCTGGAAGCAGTAAAAGAAAACGAGCTTAATGGTTCGTTACTGCCAAAACCGCTTTTCTTATACTGATTAAAGGGAATCATAATGACTGATTTATTTAAACTGGTGAAATTAGGAATATAAACAACACCTTCTTGCTGATTATCTAAGGGAATAAATTGAACCGTGGTCTGGTTATTTTGGTCAGTAACAATATAAGGCACCCGAAAGTCCCCTTGAAAGGTTGAACCAACAAATTCTAATTTGAGAGTATCTCTCTCGGTCGATTGAGCCGTTCCTTGCCTGAACCGATACCAATAGGGCGCCCAATCCTTAACGGAACTGCTCCGGGAAACAATCAGATTGGGAAAGCCGCTATAACTAGCTGAATAATCAGTATGGAGACGGTAGTAATTTAAATTTTCATTAAGATAGCAATAATTATTTTCTGGAGCCACCTGACAGTCATTAAGATAATTAGCCACGGCCCAATCAGCAAAAATATCAGCAAATGATTCAACATAACCCAAATCAGCCAAGGCCTGATTAATACTGGCTATGCCAACTTGATCATTCAAAGTCATCCGAGTTAAAATACCCAGGCCATAATGATCAACCAAATAATGCAAAAACAAGCCGGTCACTCCATAATCAGCTACTTTATTTTTCCATTCAGTCAAAGAATCAGAGGATTCATCTAAAAAAGCATCTACCCGGTCAGCTAAATAACTGCCCGAATAAATATCATTATAGCCGCAGATTGTCGGCGCATATTCTGAACGTGCTTCATTAAGCCAAACTTCTTCTTCTAAATTATGTAAGATAGTTTTTTGGTAAAAACTAATTAAGTGCTGAAATTCATGAGCTAAAAAAGCCCTATTTTTTGGACTGAAAATACTAGCGGTATTAAGATAAATCATTTCTCTTTCGTTAGAATTAGAAATTTGCGAACGAGGATATTCGTTAAAAGTATTAAAATAACCACCAGCATCATTAACTAATTGAGTAATTAAAACAGTAATTCTTTTATCATCGTCAATGCCCGGATTCCATTCGGAACCAAAAGCAGCTCTTTCTTTAGGATAAATAACCCGGTCAAACTCATCAGCTAAATCTTCTAAGGTTTCTCTTAATGAATTTCTGTAAGGGCCATTCAATTTATTCCAATAATCATTTTCCACATAAAAATAAATGTTCTCGCCGATAACTCGTAAAGTAGCCGGCAATTGGCTGCGGTCAAGAGCATCATAACCAGCATCAACATAGAAATTGACTTGTTCGTCTAAAGTAGCCGCCTGAACATTGCTAAAACAAACAAAAAAACCTCCTAATAATAGAATTAAGAATTTAGCATTAAGTCCTTTGGCTAGGCTAGGGATAAAAATTAATATTTTTTTAGACATTAAATTATTTGTCTAAAGTATTCAATGGTCTTATTAAGACCGTCTTCTAAGTTTATTTTTGGCTGCCAGTTTAGAGCTTTTTTAGCCAAACCGATATCCGGTCTCCTTCTTTGGGGATCGCCTTCCGGCAACGAATTATAAGTAATTTTACTTTGGCTCTTGGTCAGCTGAATAATCTTTTTAGCTAAATTAATAATTCTCGCTTCATGGGGATTACCTACATTAACCGGCCCAATGAAATTTTTCTTGCTCATCATCTTAATTATCGCTTCAATTAAGTCATCAATATACATAAAGCTTCTGGTCTGTTTTCCATTGCCATAAACAGTCAAAGGCTTATTTTTTAAGGCCTGAATAATAAAATTAGAAACCACCCGACCATCATTTAAAGCCATTTTCGGTCCATGGGTATTATGAATTCTCATAATTTTTATATCCACTCCATACTGCCGGTGATAATCCATAAATAATGTTTCGGCGCATCTTTTTCCCTCGTCGTAGCAGGCTCTAATACTAAGTGGATTAACATTGCCCCAGTAGGTCTCTTTTTGAGGATGTTCTAAGGGGTCGCCATAAATTTCGGAAGTGGAAGCCTGAAAAACCTTAGCTTTAACTTTTTTAGCTAATTCCAAAACATTAATCGCCCCTAAAACATTAGTTCTGACCGTTTCGACAGGATCTTGCTGGTAATGGACTGGTGAAGCAGGACAAGCTAAGTTATAAATTTCGTCTATTTTTTCTTTTATTTTAATTGGCCGACTAACATTGGCTTTAATCAATCTGAAATCCTTGTTTTCCAAAAGATGTTTAATATTATTTCTTGAGCCAGTAAAAAAATTATCCAGACAAATAACCTTATTTCCCTGGCTGAGTATTTTTTTGCACAAATGGGAGCCGATAAAGCCAGCTCCGCCAGTAACTAATGTTTTCATTGTTATTTATTTTACTCTATTTATCTTGATTTATCAAGCCAAGATGATAGAATAAAACTAATGCCTAATCTCAAAAAAATTATCTTACTGCTCGGCGATATCCTTATTCTCTATTTATCTCTTTGGTTAACTTTACTCATTCGCTATGGGGCAAATTTTGATTTTAATCGCTGGCAGCAGCATTTTTGGCCTTTTACAATTATCTATTTCCTCTGGTTGGTTATTTTTTATATTGCCGGCCTCTACGAACTGACTTTAGCCAGAAACAATATTAATTTCTATTCTACTCTGCTTCGCGGTTTAATGATTAATGCCGGTTTAGCCATTGCTTTCTTTTATTTTATTTCCTATTTTGGCATTGCCCCCAAAACTAATCTATTTTTAAATTTAGCTATTTTCACCTTGCTTTTTTCCGGCTGGCGGCAAGTTTATAATCATTTACTCAAGACCTCAACCCTGATTAATAATGTTTTAATTATCGGTCGGGATGACAAAAATAAAGAAACTAAACAGATAAACGAAATTGTCAAAAATAATCCTCAATTAGGTTATCGGGTAATCAATCAAATTAAACCTCAAGAAATCCAAACGCCTTTTGATTTATTGGAAATGGCTACCCAAAAAAATATTAAAACAATTATCACGGCCATTGATCCTCATCATGACTCAAGACTAGTCCAGAGTTTATATCAGTGCCTGCCTTTAAAAATCAGTTTTAGTGACTTGCCTTCTTTTTATGAAAAAATACTAGGCAAGGTGCCTATTTCCAGCATCGGCGAAATCTGGTTTTTGGAAAATCTAACTGAAAGCCAAAAGAACTTTTACGAGGCCTTTAAAAGAATTTTTGATATGTTAGCTGCCTTTGTCTTTGGCCTGATCAGTTTAATTTTCTATCCCTTAATTATCTTAGCTATAAAAATAGACAGTCGGGGAGCTATTTTTTACAAACAAAGAAGAATCAGTCAGGATGGCCAGATTTTTAAAGTGATTAAATTTCGTTCCATGATTGAAGAGGCGGAAAAAAATGGCGTCCAGTGGGCTGACCAGCAAGACCATCGGATTACCCGAGTGGGTAATTTTCTACGCAAAACTCGCTTAGACGAATTACCGCAAATGTGGAATATTTTTATCGGCCAGATGAGTTTTATCGGTCCCCGACCAGAAAGAATTGAATTTGTCCAGCAATTAGAAAAAGAAATTCC
>CAYOWE010000027.1:0-7167 GCA_964407595.1 uncultured Candidatus Saccharibacteria bacterium
ATTTCTAAATGGATTGGACCATCCCATCTACCTATTTGAAATAGGCAGTTCCTATTATGGTCTCTGAACCTTCCCTGTGCCTTTCACGAAAGGTACAGGGCTTGGCTGCTGATTGTCCAATAATTTATTATTGGAGTTCCCGGCAATTTAAGGAATTTTTCCGCAAGATGTTACCATCCTGGGCCACAAATAATTTATGGGCCTCACGAGATACTACTTCTCCACCCCGCAGTGGTATTATAAAGGATAATTTGGGGGATGGCAAGGTTGTTTGAGGATGGTTCTAGTTAAGTGAGAAGAGAGTCCTATTGCTTTGTTAATTCGGGGACAGTCCCTTAGATACAGTCCTTGTTCCAAGGACTGTATCTAAGGGACTGTCCCCTTATTGGACTGTCTTCTATGCGTTTTGACTACTTGCTTTGTGCTTCTAAATAAGGTAAAATAGTAGTAAGATAAATATTATGAATCTCTCGGTTTTATTAGCGGGATTAGTTTTTGCTACTTTATTAGCCGGCGCCTGCTTAACGGCTATTTTAATTTATTTTGACCCGACTGTTTCCGGCTCTCTTGTTTTCGTTTTGTTTTATCTGAGTTTACTTATTACTTCAACGGGAATTTTTACCCTAATCGGCTTATTTATCAGGCGAATTTCTCAAAAAAGAAAATTTCCTTTATTACCCAGCCGAGCTATTCGCCAATTAGAAGTTTCTTTTCGACAAGGATTACTTTTAGCAATTATTTTATTAGCTGTCTTGATTTTACAAAGCCAGCGAATATTAGCCTGGTGGCATTTAATAATTTTAGTTGGTTTGGTCGGTCTAGCCGAATGGTGGCTGGCCAGAAGATAAACATATGCTTTCTCAACTTAAACAAAAAATTCTTAAAGAGATAAGCCAAGCCAAAGATTTGAATAGTTTAGAGGAAATAGACAGGAAGTATCTTGGTCGTCATGGGGAACTGACCAAAGTTTTGCGTTCCCTCAAAGATTTATCAGAAAAGGAACGTAAAGAAAAGGGTAAGTTAGCTAATCAAATTAAAGAAGAAATAGCCGCCAAGATTAAAGCAAGGGGAAGAAAGTTTTCCGGCAAAACCAATCCTGCTTTGGCCGGCAAAAAAGAATGGATTGACGTGACTGCCCCGGGAATTTTACCAGCTCAAGGTCATCTCCATCCAATCAGTTTAGTCCAACGGCAAATAGAGGAAATTTTTCAATCAATGGGTTTTTCCGTGCTTGATGGTCCAGAAATAGAAAACGAGTACTATAATTTTGATGCTTTAAACATTCCCAAAAATCATCCAGCCAGAGATTTATGGGATACTTTTTGGTTAAAGGATATTAATTTACTTTTGCGGACTCATACTTCGCCTATGCAGGCACGTTACATGGAAAAACATCAGCCGCCTTTACGGATTATTGTGCCGGGTCGTTGTTTCCGTCACGAAGCCACTGATGCTTCGCATGATGTGCAATTTTATCAGATAGAAGGACTAATGGTTGGTCAAGATGTTTCCATGGTTCATTTTAAGGGAGTGATCGAAGGATTTTTAAAGCAATTTTTTGGTCCGGAGGTAAAGATGCGTTTAAGGCCAGGGCATTTCCCTTTTACTGAACCAAGTTTTGAGGTAGATATTAAAAGAGAAGGTAAGGGCTGGTTAGAAATTATGGGCGCAGGTATGGTCCATCCTAATGTTTTTAAAGCAGTTGGTTATTTGCCAGGCAAATGGCAGGGATTTGCTTTTGGTGTTGGATTAGATCGGTTGGCCATGCTTAAGTATCAGATTGATGATATCAGATTGTTTTATTCTGGTGATTTAAGATTCTTAAAACAGTTCTAAAATGAAAATATCCTACAATTGGCTCCAATCTTTTTTTCAAAAGAAATTACCAGTTCCGGAAAAACTGGCTGATTTGTTAACCGGGCATTCTTTTGAGACGGAGTTAGTTAAAAAAGTTGGGGCAGATCATCTTTTAGACGTAGAAGTTTTACCTAACCGGGCCCATGATTGCTTAAGTCATTTGGGTATTGCTCGGGAAATTGCGGCTCTTTTGAAGTATCCATTTAAAATAGTTGATTATGCTAAAAAGATAAAAGTCAATCATCCAGGGGCAATAAAAAACTTGGTTAAAGTGGAAGTTAGGGATAAAAATCTTTGTCCGCGTTATACGGCGCGGGCTTTGATTAATATCAAAGCAGGGCCGTCGCCTCAATGGATGCAAGAACGACTTGAAATTTGTGGTTTGCGGCCAATCAGTAACATAGTTGATATTGCCAATTACGTCATGTTGGAAACCGGTCAGCCTCTCCATGCTTTTGATGCGGATAAACTTGAAAGCCGGAGTAAAACCAAAACGATTATTGTTAGAAGAGCGAAAAAAGGTGAGAAAATTACTACTTTAGATAATGAAAAATATGATTTAGATGAGAATATTTTAGTCATTGCTGATGAAAAAAATCCGGTTTGCGTGGCGGGCATTAAAGGAGGTCAAGGTCCGGGAATTGACGGACAGACCAAAAGGATAATTTTAGAAGCAGCTAATTTCTTTCCTCAAATTATTAGGCAGGGTTCTCAAAAACTTAATCTGAAAACAGATGCTTCCTGGCGTTATGAACACGAAATAGATCCTAACTTGACTAAAGGGGCGATTGATATGGCGGCTTATTTAATTCAAGAGATAGCTGGCGGTCAGGTGCTTGAGGGAATAGTTGATATTTATCCAATAAAAATTAAGCCGAAGAAAGTGAAATTGGATATTAAAAGAGTAAAAAGTTTATTAGGCGTTGATATTCCAGTTAAAGAGGTAAAAAGCATTTTGGAGAGATTGGGTTTTCAAGTGCGGTCTCAAGAAGCGACTATTCCTACGCGGCGATTAGATGTGGCTATTCCCGAGGATTTAATTGAAGAGATTGGTCGGCTTTATGGTTTTGAAAAAATTCCCAGTCAATTACCAACTGCTACTTTAATTCCTCCAGCTAGGAATGAAGATTTAATTTATCAGAATAAAGTTAGAGATATTCTAACCAATCTTGGTTTTAATGAGGTGTATAACTATTCTTTTATTTCTGAAAAAGATGTTTCGGATTTTAAACTTAAAAATTCAAAACTAATTGAGCTGCTTAATCCAATTAGTCAGGAACAAAAATATTTGCGGTCAGAATTAGCCGTTAATTTACTTAAAAACGTTAGGGAAAACAAGAAATATTTTGAAGAAGTAAGATTGTTTGAAATTGGTAAAACTTTTTTCAAGGATTCTTCGGGAAAGGATATTAAAGAAAGAAAGAGATTAGCGGGAGTTATTTCGCTGGCTAATAAATCTAAACAAACCCAGGAATTTTATCGATTAAAAGGAGTGATTGATTCACTTTTAAATAAATTAAGAATCAGTGATATTTGGTATGATGATGTTTTGGCTAAGGATTCGGCCGTGCCGGCTTTTTGTCATCATGATAGGCGAGCTGAAATAAAAGTTGGCCAGGAGATTATTGGTTGGTTAGCTGAAATAGATGGGCGAGTTTTGAATAGTCTGGGGATTAAATCAAGAGTGGCTAGTTTTAAGCTTGATTTTGATAAATTAGTTCGGTTAGCTACTGAAGAAAGAATTTACTTAGCCCCTTCTAAATACCCGGCCATAGTCAGGGATATCGCTCTTTTAGTTGAACGAGGAACTAAGGTAGTCGAAGTGCTTAATTTAATTAATGCCGCTGGCGGTCACTTGGTCCGTGATGTTGATTTATTTGATATGTATGAAGGCGAAGAAATTCCCCAGGGTAAAAAGAATTTAGCTTTTCATATTATTTATCAGTCAGCTGACCATACTTTAACTGATAAAGAAGTTAATAAGTTGCAGGAAAAGATTATGAAGGCCTTAGAAGAAGAGGGGGGCTGGGAAGTCCGACGATAAAATTATGCCCAAAAATAATAATAACAATTCAACCTACGAAGCCAAAGATATTTATGTCTTAGAAGGTTTAGAGCCGGTTCGCCGCCGGCCAGGTATGTATATTGGCTCAACTGGTCCAGATGGACTCCATCACCTTATCTGGGAGGTAATTGACAATGGACTTGATGAAGCAATTGCCGGCTATTGTAATGAGATAGAAATTGTTTTATTGCCCGATAAAAGAGTTAGGGTGAGTGATAATGGTCGGGGTATCCCGGTGGAAAAACATCCCCAGACCAAAAAATCTGCTTTAGAGACAGTGATGACCACGCTTCATGCCGGAGCCAAATTCGGCGGTCAGTCCTATAAAATTGCCGGCGGCTTGCATGGAGTTGGTGTTTCCGTGGTTAACGCTCTTTCTAAATGGATGAAGGTAGAAGTTTGTCGCCATGGCATAAAATACAGCCAGGAGTATTCTCGTGGGAAAGTAAAGACCAAAGTTAAAAAAGAGGGCAAATGTCAGGCCAATGGTACCACGGTAACTTTTGACCCTGACCCCGAAATTTTTAAAGAAACAAAGTTTAGTTGGCGCAGGATTTTAGAGCATTTAAGACAACAGACCTATTTAACTCCTTCAACTAGAATAAAAATAGTTGACCAAAGAGAAAAATCTTTTAAAAAATATGATTTTTATTTTGACAGCGGCTTAGTTTCTTATGTAGATTATTTAAATCGGGACGAAGAAGCAAAACACGACCATGTTTTTTATGTTTCCAGAGAACATCAAGAAATTTTAGCGGAAGTGGCTTTACAATATACTGATGATATTCAAGGATACGAAGAGAGTTTTGCTAATAATATTCATACTGGCGAAGGGGGCATGCACTTAACTGGGTTTCGAACGGCTTTAACCAGAACTCTAAATGATTATGCCCGTAAGAACGGCTTTTTGAAAAATTCAGACGAGAAATTAAGCGGTGACGACGTTCGGGAGGGTTTAACTGCAGTAATCAGTGTTAAATTAAAAGAGCCCCAGTTTGAAGGACAGACCAAGGCTCGTTTAGGCAATCCTGAAGCAAGAATGGCTGTGGAAACGGTTGTGGCTGATGGCCTTGAGGAATTCTTAGAAAAAAATCCCCAAGATGCCAAGGCGATTATGGAGAAATGTTTTCTAGCGGCTAAAGCCCGTAAGGCCGCCCGCGCCGCCCGCGAAACAGTTATTCGCAAAGGTATTTTAGAGGGATTAGCTCTGCCTGGTAAATTAGCTGATTGTTCTAATCGCCGTCCCGAGGAATCAGAATTGTTTTTGGTGGAAGGAGATTCCGCCGCGGGAAGTAGCAAACAGGGACGCGACCGAAGATTCCAGGCCATTTTGCCTTTACGAGGAAAAATCCTTAATGTTGAGAAAGCCAGATTGGATAGAGCTCTGGCTTCTAAAGAAATTAAATCTATTGTTATTGCTTTAGGGGCAGCTATTTCTGAAGAATTTAATTTAAATAAGATTCGCTATCACCGAATAATTATTGCCTGTGATGCGGACTCCGATGGCAATCATATTACAACACTTCTTTTGACGTTTTTCTTTAGATATTTCCGTCCAGTTATTGAGGCAGGATATCTCTATATCGCCCAACCGCCGCTTTATAAGATTAAAAAAGGCAAACAGATTGAATATGGTTACACAGATGCGGATAAAGAAGAAATTTTGAGTTCAATGGGCAAAGAAGGGGCCGATATTCAACGCTATAAAGGATTAGGCGAGATGAATCCTCCGGAATTATGGAGTACCACTATGGATCCGGCTAACCGAGTGATGAAGCAGGTGACCATTGAAAATGTCAAAGAAGCTGACAAGATTTTTGACATTTTGATGGGTGATGAAGTTCTTCCTAGAAAAAAGTTTATCCAAACCCATGCTAAAAAAGTAAGGAATTTGGATATATAGATTTTTAGGGACTGTCTTTGTGTTTTAGAGATAGTCCCTAAGAGATAAGGACAGTCCCCAAAAAATCTTCTAAGTGGGCTTGACACTTTTATCGGGCTAAGATAAGATACGAGAAACAGCCCGTCGGGGCTTTTTAAATAGATGAAAATTAACCAATTGCCTAAAAAAGGAATAGATTTTCTTAAAGAAGTCCGTATTGAATTAAAACGGGTGACTTGGCCAACTCGTCAACAGACAATTAAGTATACTTTAATTGTTATTGGTTTAAGTTTGGCTGTGGCTGCTTTTTTAGGCGGTTTGGATTTTTTGTTTGCCTGGCTGTTGGATAAATTCGTAATTTAATATGCCTAAACAAATACAACAAGGAAAAAACTGGTATGTGCTTCATACTTATTCTGGCTACGAAGAAGCCGTGGCTCGAAACTTAAAGCAGCGGATTGAATCCATGGGCATGGAGGATAAAATTTTTAATGTTTTAGTGCCCACCGAGAAAAAAATTAAGATTAGAAGCGGCAAGCGGCAGGTCTATGAAGAGAAAATTTATCCTGGCTATGTTTTGGTGGAGATGATCGTTACCGATGATTCTTGGTATGTGGTTCGTAATACTCCTCGAGTAACCGGCTTTATTGGAGCAGGAACTTTGCCGACACCCGTTTCTTTAGAAGAGATTGAAGGCCTTCAGAAGCGTATGGGCGTTAAAGAGCCCAAATACAAGATCGAAGTAGTTATTGGCGACCCGGTTAAAATTATTGATGGACCATTTAAGGACCTTGACGGCAAGATTTCCGAAATTGATGAGAAACGAGGCAAGGTCAAGGTCTTGGTCTCAATGTTTGGTCGGGAAACGCCGGTAGAATTAGACTTTTTACAGGTGAAGAAACTTTAGAGTCAAGAGACTGTATCTTAGGGACAGTCCCTGGATCAACATAAAAATATGCCTAAACCAATAAAAACGACTATTAAATTACAGATTCCGGCTGGCCAGGCCAATCCGGCGCCGCCCATCGGTCCGGCTTTGGGTCAGCACGGTTTGAATATCCAGGATTTTTGTACTAAGTTTAACGAGGCAACCAAAGACAAAACGGGTGATATTATTCCGGTAGAAATTACGGTTTATGAAGACCGAACTTTTGATTTTAAATTAAAGACGCCGCCCGCCGCCGAATTATTAAAAAAAGCCGCTGGCTTGGAAAAAGGTTCAAGCGAACCATCTAAGAAGAAAGTGGGCAAAGTAACCAAGGAACAAATTCGTCAAATTGCTGAAAAGAAAATGGTTGACTTGAATGCTTATTCCGTTGAACAAGCTGAAAAAATTGTTGAAGGAACCGCTCGGTCAATGGGT
>CAYOWE010000028.1:0-6762 GCA_964407595.1 uncultured Candidatus Saccharibacteria bacterium
AGTTAATTCTGCTTCATCGCTAACCTGCCTTAATTTTTTATCCTCAACAACATGAGAAGGGTCAATGCCTGTTTGAAACATCTCCTGCAAAACTTTTTGAGCGGCTGAACTGGAAATTTCTTTTTGCTGGATTAAAGTAATAAATTCAGCGAAATTTTCCGGACTAATCTGACAATCCTCAATTTTTGTTTTACTGACTAATAATAACTTTTGCAGTTCAGTTAAGAAATAATTAGCCGTTAATTTAATCAAGGGTTGTTTGTCGCTAATTGATTTAATCTTCAGCCAGGTCTCTAATTCAGAAACAATCTGTTCAAAATAATCAGCCAAACCTTTACTACCTACCAAGGTATTAATATCAGCTGGAGGCAATTTATATTCCTGACTAAATCTTTGACGTTTGACTTGGGGCAGTTCGGGCAGTTCGGTTGATAAACGCTGACTAATGGAAGCCAGTTCAGTCAAAGGCGGCAAATCCGGTTCAGGAAAATAGCGGTAATCTTGAGCTTCTTCTTTAGTCCGTTGAGAAAAAGTTTTTTGTTTGTTCTCATCCCAACCCCTGGTCTCTTGAATAACTTTCTGACCTGATTCTAATAAATCACCCTGTCTTTTAATTTCGTAACCGATGCTTCGTTCAACCGCCCGAAAAGAATTAAGATTTTTTATCTCTACCTTAGTGCCTAATTCTTTCTTGCCTGATTTTAAGGAAATATTTACTTCGCAACGCATCTGCCCTTTTTCCATATTAGCCTCAGAAACGCCTAAATAACGTAAAATCATTTGTAATTCTTCGCCAAACTGCCGGGCTTCTTGACCAGAACTAATATCAGGTTCGGTGACTAATTCCATTAAAGGAACGCCGGCCCGATTAAAATCAACTAAAGAATAATTAGCTCCAACAGGATGGACTAATTTACCGGTATCCTCTTCCAAATGAATCTCCCTAATTTTAATTTTACTGCCCCCGATTTCTAAAAAACCATTTGAAGATAGAGGCAGACCATATTGAGAAATCTGGTAATTTTTGGGTAAATCCGGGTAAAAATAATTTTTGCGGTCAAATTTTGAAGAATCGGGAATGCGGCAATTTAAAGCTAAGGCAGTTTTAATAACAAATTCAACCGCTTTTTGATTAATCACCGGCAGGGTGCCTGGATGACCCAGGCAGATTGGACAAATATTAAGATTGGGTTCTTTAGCTTCCGGGTCATTAAAACAATCGCAGAACATTTTTGACTGCGTCTTTAATTCGGCATGAATTTCCAGCCCAACAATCGTTTTGTACATATTTTTATAATAATTTTTTAATCTTAAAATCGCTTTTAATCTTTTAAAACTGGATATTTGAATTTTCTAATGCATTCTGTAATTTTACTAATACATCTTTTGCTGATTTATTTATTTCTGTTTCTGTAAATCTAAATACTTTATATCCATTTTTTTCTAAAATTTTATTTTGATTTTTATCTCTATCTTTTACTTCGGGTAAATTATGCCAATAGTCTCCATCTGCATAAATTATGATTTTGTATTCTGGTAAATAAAAATCTGCTACCGTAATATTACATAAAGGAACTTGTTTTTGATAATAAATATTATTTCTTTTTAGCTCTCGTTCCATTTTTAATTCAATAGAGGTATCTTTTCTTTTCATTTTCCCTGACGCTAATTGTTTAATTGTTGCTCTGCTTATTTTCTTTTTGGTCTCTAATGTATGATGTTTTCCCTTCATGTTGGATGGTTTTCCTTTTAACGCCTCGCTTACACTTCTTACAGGAATACCATATCTATATAATCTTTTATGTAACGTTGTGCGACTATAATTAAATCTTTTCTTAATTTCAGAAATAGTTAACCCTTTATCAATATATAAATCTCTTAATTTATCGTTAGGAATTTCAACTTTATATTGTCCTTTCCTTAATTCATTCCTCCATATAGGGATATTGTATTGCTTTAGTCTATTGAAAACAGTTACTTCATTGCAATTGAATTTTTTTGCAATTTGATAAATAGTCATCTTCTTGCCAAGATATAAATCCGCTAGTCTATCATGGGTAATATCTATTCTTGTTCTCCTTATAGGAATATCGTGGTGGTGAAGCCTCTTTACTATTGTTGTCGTACTACAATTAAATTTTCTAGCAATTTCATTAGTATCTAATTTTTTATTTGTATATAAATCTCTCAACACCTCTTTCGATATTTTAATCCTATATTTTCCTTTATTCGCTTCGCTTTTTGTTCTTATTTTGATATCGTATTGGCATAATTTTGTCCATATTGTGCTTTTACTACATTTAAACATTTTAGCAATTTTACCAATGCTTAGTTTTTTATCAACATATAACTTTTTCAATTTGTCTTTTGTTATGTCTACTCTCTTATATCTCATATAAGAATATTATATTCGTAAAACCTCTCTTATCTTTTGACTAGTCTGGCTATCTAAAGTCGGCTCCTTGGTCAAGATAACTGGCCGACCTTTCTCTATTGTCTTTTAGCTGCTAAAACAACATTCTTTAGCAAGAAAGCCACGGTTATAGGACCAAGACCGCCTGGTACTGGACTTAACCACTTAGCCTTATCCTTAACACTTTCTCTGTTAATGTCGCCGACTACTTTTCCATTTTGTTTACTAATCCCACCATCAATTAATATTGCCCCTGATTTAATCATTTCGCCTTTAATTATTTGGGGCTGGCCTAAGGCCGTAATAATAATATCGGCCTTTTTTAAATCTTCTATAAATTCAATTTCTCTTAAGTGTGATTTTAAGGCCTGGCTTAAAGTATCAGAATTAACTAAGAGAACGGCTTCTTTGCCAATTAAATCCTGTCCAGTTTCTTGTAAGGCTCGGTCAATAGCCAAGATAAAAGGAGATTTAAATTGGCTCCCCCGGACAAACCCATCAACATCTTTTTTTGGCTCAATCGCCTGAATAATTTTATCAGCTGCCAGGTGATTTGGCAAAGGTAATTGAATTAAAATACCATTGACTTGTTTATCTTGATTTAAAGAATCAACTAAATCTAAAATCTCTTTTTCTGAAACTTTCTCTGATAAAAAATGCTTTCTCATTTCTACACCAATCTTTTGGGCAGTTTGTTCTTTTTTCTGAACATACAAACGAGAAGCCGTATCATCACCAACCAAGACAACAGCTAAACACGGTTTAAGTTTCTTTAATTCAATCTCTTTTTCTAAATCAGCCAGAATTTCATCAGCTATTTTTTTGCCATTAATAATTTTCATTTAGGCAACAGGGAATCTTTTTGATAATTTAATCACTTCTTGTTTAATTTTTCTCCGCAACGATTGGTCATCAATCTCCTTAAGAATCTGTACAATAAAAAGACCTACTTGTCTGATTTCTTTTTCTTTGAGACCTTTAGTAGTTACAGCTGGCGTACCAACCCTAATTCCTGAAGCTTCCCATGGAGAACGCTGTTCATTGGGAACAACATTCCGATTAACGTAGATATTAACTGATTCAAGAGCTTCCTGGGCTTGTTTGCCGGAAAAACCCAATTTAGTTAAATTTATTAAAATAAGATGGTTGTCGGTGCCGCCAGAAACTAAGTCCAATCCTTCTTTTAAAAAGATATCCGCTAAAACCTGAGCATTTTTGATTACCTGTTTTTGGTAATTAACAAAACTTTTTTGCTGGGCTTCCTTTAAAGCCACGGCCTTGCCGGCAATTTCATTCTGCAAAGGACCACCCTGTAAACCAGGAAAAACTGCTTTATCAATTTTATCAGCTATTTCTTTGCTTTTTGAAAGTATCAAACCACCACGGGCGCCTCTTAGTGTTTTGTGAGTGGTCATAGTAACTACATCGCAATAAGGAAAAGGATGAGGATGAACTCCGGCGGCTATTAAACCAGCAATATGGGCAATATCGCCCATTAAATAAGCGCCAACCTCTTTAGCGATCTGGCTGAATTTAGCAAAATCAATCTGTCGCGGATAACTGGAAGCCCCGGCGATAATCAGTTTGGGCTTCTCTTTTTGGGCAATTTTTTTAACTTGGTCAAAATCTATTCGTTCGGTTTTTCTATCAACCCCGTAAAAAACGAAATTATAAAAACGGCCGGAAACATTAACTGGCGAACCATGCGACAAATGACCGCCTTGATCAATGCGCATGGCTAAAACCTTATCACCGGGATTAAGCAAGGCCAGATAAACAGCCTGGTTAGCCTGCGAACCGGCATGAGGCTGAACATTAGCGTAATTAGCTCTGAATAATTTCTTAGCCCGGGCAATGGCTATTTTCTCAATTTGGTCAATAAAATACTGACCCGAATAATATCTTTTTTCAGGATAGCCCTCAGCATAACGAGCGCTTAAAATAGTGCCCACGGCCCGCCGCACGGCCGGACTGGCATAATTATCAGCCGCAATCAAATTAAGTCCTTCTTGATGGCGGTTAAATTCCTGCTTAATTAGTTTAGCAACTACAGGATCGGCTTTTTTTAAATATTCTTTTGCCACATTTTTAATTAAAACAAATTACTTGTTTTAAAAGTTGAATCCTGACTGTAAGGCTTATTGTTTTTTAAATACAACTCAGCAATTGCTAATTCTGTTCCTAAATAAATTGCATGGCCAGTATCCAAAGAGGTTACTGAAGCTATTTTATCCCTTAATTCATAAGCTGTTTTTCCGGAATATTTTTCCAATTCAATGCCGGTTTCAGGATGTAATAAGGTCACGATAATTTCATTATTTTCAATTTTAATCTGATAATTTCCTCTTTTATCATGACAAGTTTTCTTAACCACCTTCTTATATTTTTTCAGCATCCTTTCAACTTGTTGGTAATAATTGTTATAAATCTGAGCACTTCCAGAAACAATAGTCAATAAACCGGGGTCAATCTTGATTCCCTCAGCGATTTCCTTTTGAATAGCCGCGCAACCATAAGCATTTTCAGGCCAACCTTGGGTCATATCATGACTCCTAAAAAATACAGTCAAATTTAATTTTTCTTCTTGGACTAATGCCTGCAAAAACACTAAGCATGGAGAGGATTTATGCTTTCTCATTAATTCATCGGCCGTATGCCAGGTTATAGCTACGCACGCTTTGGAATAAGGGTCTCTTTTTAAAACGTCAATCACATCTTTAATCTGGTTAATCTCGCAATGATTCTTTTTATAACGGACATTTTTATCCAGCCATTTGCCCTGTTGAAATTCAAAATCCTTGTATTCTTTAGTATTAACGAGTTCTTTAATCTTTTCAGAACAAGGATAATAATAAGCCCTTAGTTTGTTTCCGTAAGTATAGGCCTTACCCTTAGGCAATAAAGGAGATAGAATTTCTCTTTTATAAGCTTCTATTTTTTCTTTGGTTAAGGGAACCAGAAATGGATTGATTGACAAATCCATGTCTTGAGAATTATGGATAACCACGACCATATTATTTATTTCTTTAACCCATCTGTCCGTATTAGCATTCATTAAGTTCTTTTTCCCATACCGATAGATATTACTAATCATTTTTATCCAGGCATCAGGAATATTTGTCCCGTGAACAATAATTGGCCCCCCTTCATAAGGAAAAGATCCTTCAGCTTGTTCGTAATCAAAAACTTGAGGCATTATAAAAACTTCCTTTCTCTTAAAGTTCTTAATTAACCTATTCGCTTCCTTGATTTTTTTATCTAAAGAAGCAGACGGTATTTTTTTATTTAAATCAATGAACTCAACATTCTTCCTTATGCTTTCTATTAATTTAGTGGAGATATTTCTATCAAAATAAACAGCATTTTCAAAACCATCAATTTTTCTCTCTTTGTTTATTCCTTTTTCGAAAAACTTTCTTATTGTATTCGCACTGGTTAACTCTGGTATTTGATCATTAGAAGATTTCGAAGAATATTCTTCTCCTAATAAAATAAAATACCTGATGAAGGGATTTCCTAAAATATTTCTTACCATTGGTTGAATACCAGCTGGAGTATAAAAATTAGCGGCAATCGCCAGGTTATCCTTTTTTAATTTAGGAATAACTGAATCCCGCATTGTCCATAAAAAAGCAACACCAACATTAGCGTTGGTGATTCTTGATTCAGAAAAAGAAGGAAAAGCAATTCTATCTCTGGCTGCAACCGGCCACCCTTTTTGTCCATTGGAACCAATTTGGCCCTTAATTAATTCTATTATTTTGTCATCCATTTTTTAATATTTTTTGATTTATAATGAATAACTTTAACGCCAAGGCGGCGGAGATATTTTTTTACATCTTTATCTATATCATATTCCAAAATATAATAAACCTCTTTAATGCCTTGATTTACTATTTGTTTTGCGCATATTTTACAAGGACGAACACTAACCATCATACTTGCCCCATTAATACTTATGCCGTTTTTGGCGGCATTACAAATTGCGTTCAATTCTGCATGGCTTCCCCGACACAGGCCAGCTCCTTTTTTAAGATGGCCATTAACTATTCGACTGCATCCAACCTCATAACAATGAACGTCTCCTTTTGACGGTCCATTATAACCAATAGACAAAATCTGGTCGTTCTTAAAGATAATTGCCGCCACTCTGTTAAAAAGACAAGTTGATCTTTTTGAAATAACAAAAAGCTGTTCCGCAAGCATGTCTTTAAACGATGGCCTTTCGTAAGAAGCGTATAATTTTTCAGAAATCATTTCTTTTAAGATTTCTTTCGGAACATTCTTTGTCCACTTTCTCAATAATTTTGTCTTTTTTTTCATTTTATTCTATTTTACCTCAATACCCA
>CAYOWE010000029.1:0-3434 GCA_964407595.1 uncultured Candidatus Saccharibacteria bacterium
TTAATGCTCGTCCTTTTATTGCCACGGTCAAGGAATTTTTTACCTCTTCGCAGCTTTCTCAATTTATGGATCAGATTAATCCCTTAGCTGAACTGGAACATAAACGCCGCTTATCGGCTATGGGACCAGGCGGTTTGACCAGAGAGCGGGCTGGTTTTGAAGTGCGCGATGTTCATTCCAGTCACTATGGTCGAATTTGTCCAATTGAGACGCCTGAAGGTCCGAATATCGGTTTGGTTGGCCATTTAGCCATCTGTGCCCGTTTAAATGACTATGGTTTTATTGAGACGCCTTATCGCCGGGTTAAGCGGGGTCGGTTGACTAAGGATATCGTTTATCTTAATGCCTCGGAAGAGGAAAAATACAATATTGCTCATGCCGGGGTGACTATTTCTCAAAAAGGCGAACTTTTAGATAAAGAAGTGGAAGCGCGCCTTCATGGTCAGCCGGGCACTATTGAGCGTTCCAAGGTTGACTTTATTGATGTTTTGCATCAACAGCCGATTAGTGTAGCTACTTCCTTGATTCCATTTTTAGAGCATGATGACAGTAACCGCGCTCTGATGGGTTCTAATATGCAGCGGCAGGCCGTGGCTTGTCTTAAGCCAGAAGCGCCTCTGGTTGGCACGGGTATGGAAGAAAGGGCGGCTAAAGATTCAGGTCAATTAGTTATTGCTCAAGAGGATGGAAAAGTTGAAGAAGTGGATGCCGAGCATATTGTCATTCTGAGCCGGGCGAAGCGAGGCGAAGAATCTCAAACGAATATCACTAGATCTTTCGGTCACCTTAAGCGACCTCAGGATGACAAGAAGAAACGAAAAGAATATCCTCTCCGTTCTTTTACCCGGACTAACCAGTATACCTCTATTTGTCAGCATCCTTTAGTCAAAAAAGGTCAGCTTATTAAAAAAGGAGATATTTTAGCTGATGGAGCAGCCACCGACTGTGGACAACTGGCTTTGGGTCAGAATCTTTTGGTTGCCTTTATCTCTTGGCGGGGCGGTAATTTTGAAGATGCCATTATTCTTTCGGAAAAATTAGTCAAAAATGACCGTTTTACTTCTATTCATATTGAAAGTTTTATCTGTGATGTGCGGGAAACCAAATTAGGTCCGGAGATTACCACGCCTGATATTCCCAATGTCGGCGAAGAACGGCTTAAGGATTTAGATGAAGAAGGGATTATTCGGATTGGCGCTGAAGTTGGTCCTAATGATATTTTAGTTGGTAAAATTTCTCCTAAAGGTGAGACCGATTTAACTTCCGAGGAACGGCTCTTACAGGCAATTTTTGGCGAAAAAGCTCGCGATGTTAAAGATACTTCCTTGAGGATGTCTCATGGTAAGCGGGGTCGAGTGGTGGACATTCAGATATTTTCTCGTGACCAAGGCGATAAACTGCTCACCGGAGTGATAAAGAGTATTCACGTGGAAGTGGCTCAATTGCGGAAGGTTTCAGTGGGAGATAAGTTGGCTGGTCGGCATGGCAATAAAGGGGTTATTGCTAAAATTTTACCCGAAGAAGATATGCCTCATTTGGCTGATGGCACGCCGGTTGATGTTGTTCTTAATCCCTTGGGAGTAGCTTCTCGAATGAACATTGGCCAGATTTTGGAAACCCATTTGGGTTGGGCGGCTCATGCCTTGGGTAAACAAGAAATTAGCCCTGCCTTGGCCGGCGTTAAAGAAGAAGATATTAAAGAAGAGCTAAAAAAAGCTAATTTGCCAGAAAATGGCCAGGTGGTTTTGTATGATGGTCGGACTGGCGAGCCTTTTGAACAGGCAGTTACTGTCGGCTATATTTATATAATGAAATTACTCCATTTAGTGGAAGATAAAATTCATATGCGTTCAGTCGGTCCTTATTCTTTGATTACTCAACAGCCCTTAGGTGGTAAAGCCCAATTCGGCGGTCAGCGCTTTGGTGAAATGGAGGTTTGGGCTCTGGAAGGCTATGGCGCGTCTCATATTCTTCAGGAAATGTTGACCATTAAGGCGGATGATGTTACTGGTCGAGCTAATGCTTACGATGCAATTATCCGCGGTAAGCCTATCCAGTCTCCTAATGTGCCGGCCTCTTTTAATGTTTTAGTTAACGAACTGAAAGCTCTTGGCTTGGATGTAGAGTTAGTGGAGAAATAATAAACTTAGGAGTAAACTTAGGAGTGCCACTCCTCAGTTTTTATTGTTAATATGGGAGGGACAAGAAGAATTCAGTTTGTTAAATATCATTTTTATCACATATATAACCGAGGCGTAGATAAGCGTAATATCTTTTTAGGTGATTTCGATTATATAAGATTCTTGGAGAGCTTGAGAGATTTTAATGATCTTGAAATAGTAGGGAGCCTTTATTTAAAAGCAATGAGAGAACGGAAAAAACTTAGGAGTGCCACTCCTCATAATCTTAAAAGACCATTGGTGCGGATTCTGTGTTATTGTTTAATGCCGAATCATTTTCATCTTTTATTAGAGCAATTAGAAGAAAATGGTATTACAGAATTTATGCGGCGATTGGGTACTGGTTATACAAATTATTTTAATTTTAAATATAAAAGAACTGGCAGGCTTTTTGAGGGACCATTCCGGGCAGTCTTAGTTGAACAAGAAAACCATTTGACTCATCTTCTTAGATATATTCATTTAAACCCCTTAGATTTAATAGAGCCAGCTTGGCGAAAAGAAGGAGTAAAAGATTTAGAAAAAGCCGAGAGTGCTTTGGTAAAGTATCGTTGGTCAAGTCATACAACTTATCTTTTGGAACGAAAGTCGCAAATTATTGATAAAGGTATTTTTGGTGAATTATTTAAAGACAAAAAAGATTATCAAGTTTTTTTGAGAGATTGGGCGATTAAAGGATTGTCATATTTAAATGATTTAATCTTAGAATAATCCAAAAAACTAAAGATAAAACTGAGGAGTGGCACTCCTCAGTTAGGAAATTATGTCTATAAAAGTTTCCGACTTTAAATCAATCCGACTTAAACTGGCCAGTCCAGAGGAAATTTTGAATTGGTCTAATGGCGAAGTGACCAAGCCAGAGACAATTAATTATCGAACTCAACGGGCAGAAAAAGACGGTTTGTTTTGTCAGAAGATTTTTGGTCCGGAAAAGGACTGGGAATGCGCTTGCGGTAAATATCGTCGGATTCGCTATAAAGGAGTTATTTGCGACAAATGCGGCGTGGAAATAACCCGGGCGACTGTGCGGCGGGAAAGAATGGGCCATATTTCTTTGGCTGTACCTGTTTCTCATATTTGGTTTTTGCGGGGCGTTCCCTCTAAAATGGGGCTGACTTTGGACCGGTCAATCCATGATTTGGAAAAAATTATTTATTTTGCCGGCTATATTATCACTAAAGTTAATAAAGAGGAGAGAAATAAGGTTATTGAGGCAATCAAGAAAGAGTATAAGACAAAAATTAAAAGTCCTGT
>CAYOWE010000029.1:3534-6762 GCA_964407595.1 uncultured Candidatus Saccharibacteria bacterium
GAAATTGAATATCGTGATTTTAGCTTGAAATATGGTCAGGTTTTTGAAGCCGGTACCGGAGCGGAAACCTTGAGAAAAATTTTTGAAGAGCTTAATTTAGATGCCTTGGCTAATCAATTGAGCGACCAAGCCCAAAAAGCCAGTCCGGTTTTAAAGCGGAAAATCCTTAAACGGTTGGGGCTGATTAAAGGAATGATTAGAGTAAAGATTAGACCAGAATGGATGTTTTTGACTGCTTTGCCGGTTTTACCGCCTGACTTAAGGCCAATGGTTCAATTGGATGGCGGTCGCTATGCCACTTCTGATGTTAATGATTTGTATCGGCGGGTGATTAATCGCAATAATCGTCTCAAGCGTTTATTGGAATTAAAAGCTCCTGAAGTTATTTGCCGTAATGAAAAAAGAATGCTTCAGGAGGCAGTTGATGCCTTGATTGATAATACCAGCCGTCGCGGTCAGGTGATGGTGGCTGCCTCAACCGGTCAAAAACGAGTGCTCAAGTCATTGTCTGATATGCTTAAAGGAAAACAAGGTCGCTTCAGGCAAAATCTCTTGGGTAAGCGGGTAGATTATTCAGGTCGTTCGGTCATTGTCGTTGGTCCAGAACTGAAACTTCATCAGTGTGGCTTGCCTAAGCACATGGCTTTGGAACTTTTTAAACCTTTTGTTATTAATAAATTGGTTGAGCGAGGGTTGGCTCATAATGTTCGGGGAGCTGGCCGATTAATTGAAGAAGAAACCGATGATGTTTGGAGTATTTTGGAAGAGGTGATTCAAAATCGTTATGTTCTTTTGAATCGGGCGCCGACTTTGCACCGTTTAGGTATTCAGGCCTTTCAGGCGGTTTTAATTGAAGGCAATGCCATTCAAATTCATCCGATTGTTTGTCGGGCTTTTAACGCTGATTTTGACGGAGACCAGATGGCTGTTCATTTGCCCTTAGGAAAAGAGGCTCAAGTAGAAGCCAAGAATATAATGCTTTCTTCAAATAATCTTCTTAAGCCGGCGACTGGCGAGCCAGTAGCTATTCCTACTAAAGATATGGTTTTAGGCTGTTATTGGATGACTAATATTGAAGATGATTTACCTGGCCAGGGAAAGATTTTTGCCAATCCAGAAGAGGCGCTTTTAGCTAAACATTTTGGTTTTGTTCATTTGAGGGCAAGGATTAAGGTGAGGTTATCGAGTCATTCTGAGGTTCCGCCGAAGAATCTTGAACGAAATCTACGAGATCCTTCGGTCGCTCGCTCCGCTTCGCTCTCTCAGGATGACAGTAACCTTACCGAAACTTCGGTTGGTCGGATTATCTTTAATGAACCATTGCCGTCAGAAATAGGTTTTATTAATAAGACAATGAATTCCCGGGAACTTCGCCAGTTGATTTCCCGATTAATTGATGAGAGCGGCGTTAAGAAAACGGCCCTGGTTTTAGATAAAATTAAAAGAATGGGCTTTAAGTATGCGGCTGATTCAGGAATAAGTTGGAGCATGGATGATTTACGGATTCCTCAGGAAAAAAAGCCCTGGCTTAAAGAGGCCAGTCGTCAAGTAGATTTGATTCAAAATCAATATGAGAACGGTCTGCTGACTGATTTAGAAAGAAAATCACGGGTTATTGAAATTTGGCTCAATGTTAATGAAAAAATATCCCAGCGGACGCGACTGGCTTTAGACCCGCGAAGCTCTGTTTTTAATATTTTTGACTCTGGAGCCAGAGGTTCTTGGGAGCAATTAAACCAGATGACCGGGATGAAAGGATTAGTTATCAACCCAGCCGGTGAAATTATTGAACTGCCGATTAAAAGTTCTTACAAAGAGGGTTTTAATGTCTTAGAGTATTTTATTTCCACTCATGGTGGTCGAAAGGGAATGGCTGATACTGCCCTAAAAACTGCCACGGCCGGCTATTTAACCCGGCGTTTGGTTGATGTTTGTCAGGAAGTGGTCATTCGCCAGGAGGACTGCGGCGATAAAGAAGGAATCTATATTTATCGTCAGGATGAAGAGGAAATGGGTAATTCTTTGGCTTCGCGGATTGTCGGAAGGATGGCTTTGGAAAAAATTATTATTCCACAGCCGGGGACAGTTCCTCAGGGACAATCTCTCATAGTCAAAAAAGGGCAGTTGATTGATAAAGAAACAGCTCAGAAAATAGATGAAGCCGGTCTTGAAAAAGTCAGAGTCAGGTCAGTCATCGCTTGTCAGTCAACTAATGGCATTTGTCAAAAATGTTATGGTTATGATTTAGGCAGGAATGAGCTGGTTAGATTAGGCGAAGCAGTTGGTATTGTTACTGCCCAGGCAATTGGCGAACCAGGCACTCAATTAACCCTGCGGACTTTCCATACTGGTGGTGTAGCTGGCGGTCGGGACATTACCCAGGGTTTGCCGCGGGTAGAAGAAATTTTTGAGGCGAGACCACCCAAAGGCAAAGCGATTGTTTCAGAAGTTGATGGCCGAGTTAAAAATATTATTAAAAAAGCTAAACAAGTAATTATTCAGATAGAACCAAGTGTCATTGTCAATCAAACGAAGCAGGGGATTCCCGAACTTACTCGGGGCAAAGCCCTTAACAAGCTAAAGGGTTCAAAAAAAGAAAAGGAAAAGATATTGGAATACAGCTTATCGTCTGACTTAGCTCTTGGGGTTAGCCAAGGCGACTTAGTTACCAAAGGTCAGCAATTAACCGAAGGGCATATTGATCTAAAGGAATTATATAAAGTAGCTGGCCAGGAAGCAGTCCAACGATATATTATTAGAGAAGTTCAGCAGATTTATACTTTTGCTGGCGAAAATATCAATGACAAGCATATCGAGATGATTATCCGACAGATGTTTTCTCGTATTAAAATAAAAGACCCTGGTTCAACCAGTTTTTTGGCTGATCAGATAATAGAACGAAGTCATTTTCAAAAAGAAAATAATCAATTGACTAAAAATGAAAAACCAGCTATTGGTCAATCTTTGCTTTTGGGGATTACTAAAGTTTCTTTAACCACTGATAGTTTTCTTTCAGCTGCTTCTTTTCAGGAAACAACCCGTGTTTTAATTGATGCCAGCATTCAGGGCAAGGAAGATAATTTAAGGGGATTGAAAGAAAATGTGATTATTGGTAAACTAATACCAGCCGGCACCGGCTTCAAAAAATGAGAAGCTTTTTTGGAGGCATATTCTTCAGGGACTGTCCCTAAGATACAGTCCTTCTTTTAAGGACTGTATCTTAGGGAC
>CAYOWE010000030.1:0-6372 GCA_964407595.1 uncultured Candidatus Saccharibacteria bacterium
AAAACCAGCTTATTGTCACCAATAGAGAAAATGATCCGGCCCTTTTTTCTCGGACGGTTGTACTCTCTAATGGCCACTTTATTTCTGGAAAATTACCCCGAAAGATAATTAGAGTCAAAGCTAAAAATCGTTTCAATCAGACACCGGCTTCAGCTAAATTATATACGTTGCCAAAGAAAAATTCGAAATTAGTTTTTGATAAGCCGCAAAAGGCAGTTACCCCGGGTCAATGGACTGTTTTTTACCAAAATCAGGTTTGCTTAGGCGGCGGCATAATTGATTCGGTTCTTTGAGAATTATCTTTGAATATGCTATCATAAAAACATGAAGAATTTAAACCAAATTACCAAGGAAGAATTAGCGGCTCTCAAAGTTGTTACTTTTGATATTGACGGGGTCATTGCGCCGACTGGTACAATCATTAAGGAAATCATCAACGAAGATAGCATTGATTTATATATGGAATCCAAGAAGCTCTCTGAAATATTTATAGGAAATTTGAAAAAGCTTGAAAAGTTTATCAGGTTAAATTTTTCTTCTGGCCGAAACATCTTATACCTTAAAACTTTGGTTAATAAGATTTTTGACAAGCAGACTATTCTCCAGGCCGAAAATGGCAATATTACCTGGCTTAATAATAAAATTATTCATCCAGTTTATTCTAATGAATACTTTGCCCAATTAAGGGAGCTTAAAATAAAGATTAGAAAGATAAAAGAAACTGATAAGAGAATTAGGGGATTTGAACCCAAACTTTTTGTTTTAACCGTCCATTGCGACCAGATGGATGAAATACCAAGTTTGGTTAAAGAAGTAGCCAACGATAATCTATATTGCCTTTGGACAAACGAAGGTTATGATATTGGCAGCAAAAAAATGTCCAAGGGGCAGGCGATTATTAATTTAGCCGAAGAGCTCAAAATTAAACCAAAACAAATTATGACCACAGGCAATAATTACAATGATCAGGAAATGCTTGAGTTAGGAAAAGGCGTTACGGTTGAGCCAGCCAGAGTTGAAGCAGAATATTTTATTGAACATAAACCAGAAGAATTAGGCGGTGAATTATTGGTTGATTTTTTACTTGAGTATTACGGAAAAAAGAATAAATAAAAAACTGTCAGACTAAGGCAGTTTTTTTAATTCAAGGGACTGTCCCTAAGATACAGTCCTTTCTTGTTACACCAAGCCCATTTTTTGTTTGACTTGCTGGAGAGTTTTTTGGGCTAGGGGGCGGGCTTTTTGAGCGCCCTGGTCTAAAATATTCTTAATATAGGACGGCTTTTTCTCAAGGGTTTTTTTGTTTTCCTGGAATGATTTCAGCCCTTTGATAACTACTTTAGCTAAATCATCTTTGAATTGGGCATAACCCTGGCCTTTGTATTTCTTTTCAATTTCAGTAAAAGATAATTCAGAAAAACACTGATAAATAGTCATTAAATTAACAATAGCTGGTTTTTTAGAAGTATATTCTATTTCTTTTCCTGAATCAGTAACCGCCTTTTTTATTTTATCTTTAATAAGCGATGGCGAATCAGTAATAGATAAATAACTCTGCGGAGAACTCTTAGACATTTTTTTAGTTGGGTCAGTCAAAGACATTATCCGAGCGCCGCTTTTTTGAATAAGGCATTCAGGCATAACAAAAGTTTGACCGTATCGCTGATTAAATTTTCGGGCAATTATTCTGGCTAATTCCACATGTTGTCTTTGATCTTCGCCAACTGGTACCAGGTTAGTTTTATAAAGAAGAATATCAGCTGTCATTAAAACCGGATAGTCAAAAAGACCCATATTGATATTTTGTCGGAATTGCTTAGCTTTTTCTTTAAATTGAGTCATTCTTTCTAATTCACTAATCGGGGTAACCGTATTTAAAAGCCAGGTAAGTTCAGTATGCTCCGGGATATGGGATTGGACAAAAAGAATACATTTTTTAGGATCAAGCCCGGCGGCTAATAAAGTGGTGACTAAATCAAAAATCTTTTTTTGCATTTGATTGGCTGCTTCAGGATTAGTTAAAGCATGTAAATCAACAACGCAAAAAATAGAGTCATATTTACTTTGGAGAGTGACCCAATTTTTAATGGCTCCCAAATAATTGCCAATATGGACTAAACCAGTTGGCTGAATTCCACTGAAGATGCGTTTTTTTGTAGACATATCTTACGAAAAGCTCGGAAAGTGCTTTTATTATTTTTCTATTTCTTTTTTCTTTGCAAAAGCTTTGATAATTGGTTTTAAGTCGCCGTCAATTATTTTATCCAGTTTATGCCAAGATTTGTTAAGGCGGTGGTCAGTGACCCGGTTTTGAGGAAAATTATAGGTGCGGATTTTTTCAGCTCGCCCGGCCGTGCCAATTTGGTCACGGCGTTCGGCTCCTCTTTGAGCCATTTCTTCAGTTCTTTTTTTAGCCAGTAGGCGAGCTCGCAAGACGGTCAAGGCTTTTTCTCTATTGTGTTGTTGAGATCTCCCTTCTTGACAGGTGACCACTAAACCAGTTGATAAATGGGTGATTCTGACAGCTGATTCAATCTTATTAACATTTTGGCCGCCTGGTCCAGAGGATCTTTGGACGTCAATTCTTAAATCTTGGGGATTGATTTTAATTTCGGTTTCACTGGCTTCTGGCAGTACGGCTATAGAAGTAGTGGAAGTATGAATCCGGCCAGATTTTTCCGTGGTCGGAATCCGCTGGACTCGATGAACGCCGCTTTCATATTTTAATTGAGAATAAACATCAGCTCCTTTCATTTCAAAAATTACTTCCCGATAACCGCCTAAGCCAGTGGGATGACTCTCAATGAGATTAGCTGACCAATTTTGTTTTTCAGCAAAGCGGGAATACATCCGAAAGAGGTCAGCGGCAAAAAGAGCCGCTTCTTCTCCGCCAGTACCAGCTCTGATCTCCATAATAATGCCGTTCATTTTTTATTACCTTGCCGAAGCCTTGGCAAGGGCGGGCTTTTTAACTTTTATTCCTAACTTAGTTTCTCGTCTAGCTAATCTTTTTCTAAATTTTTCCACTTGACCGGTCTCAATAATTTTTTCTTTACCCGTGTAAAAAGGATGACATTGAGAACAAATTTCCACTTCCATTTCTGGCTTAGTTGAACCAATTTCAAAAGTAGCGCCACAGGCACATTTTATTTTAGCTTTGGGATAGTATTGAGGATGAATGTCTTTTTTCATTATTTAAATGATAACAGATTAGGATAAAATAGGCAATATCTTGCCTTAATTTTAAAGTATGGTATACTAACCAGCAAGGGTATCGTTTCAAAAACCCAGTATTTTAAGATATACCCTTTTAAAAATTATGGTTGAAGAAAAGAAGGTTAAAAAAACAAAAATAAATAAATCTGCTAAAGACAGATCTTTGACAAAGACGGACGCGTCTTTGGAGCGCGCTTCTGGCGGAAAGACAACTAATCGGAATATAGAAAAAATACTTCCCAGCTTGGAAGAAATGTTAAAAGCCGGGGTGCATTTTGGTCATCGGACATCTAAATGGAATTCAAAGATGAAGCCATATATTTTTACGGCTCGCAATAATGTTCATATTATTGATTTGGAAAAGACTCAGGATAAGTTAGCTAAGGCCTTAAAGTTTATTCAGAAAATTAAAAAGGGGAAAGGGATTATTCTTTTTGTTGGTACTAAAATAGCGGCTAAAGAAATTACCAGTCAAATAGCTAAAAAATGCCGGATGCCTTATGTTAATGAAAGATGGCTAGGGGGAACTTTGACTAACTTTGGAATTATTTCTAAACGATTAGAATATTTCCGAGATTTAGAGGAAAAGAAGAAAAAAGGCGAATTAAAGAAATATACTAAAAAAGAACAGCATCAGTTTGGTGTGGAATTACAGAAATTAGAGAGACAGTTTGGCGGAATAAAGAAAATGCTCAAATTGCCAGAGGCGCTTTTAGTCGTTGATGTTCAGAAAGAGAGCTTATCTGTCAAGGAAGCCAGAATGAAAGATATTCCGGTGATTGGTTTGTGTGATACTAATGCTGACCCAAGCATTATTGACTATCCCATTCCAGTCAATGATGATGCTATTACTTCTTTGAAGTTAATTCTGGGAGTGATAAATAAGGCGTTGAAGTAAAAACAGGGACAATCCCTGTGTGGATAAAATATTTTTATGACTTTAATTAAACAAATTAAACAACTTCGTCAAAAGACAAATATTTCCATAATGGAATGTAAAAAGGCCTTAGAAAAGGCAGACGGTGATGAGAAAAAAGCTTTGAAGATTTTAGAGAAAAGCGGCCAGAAAAAAGTGATGAAAAAGTTAAGCAGAGAAACCGAGCAAGGATTAATTGAGGCCTATATCCATAACAACAGTAAAATAGGGGCTATTTTAGAATTGAGTTGTGAGACCGATTTTGTCGCTAAGAACAGCCAATTTAAAGAATTGGCTCATGATTTAACTATGCATATTGCCGCCTTGAATCCTAAGGATTTAAAAGAACTTTTAAAGCAACCCTTTATTAAAGATGAACAGAAAACTGTTGAGGATTTGATAAACCAAACTATTGCCAAATTGGGTGAAAATATTAAAATAAGAAAGTTCGTTCGGTTAGAAATATAAACCATGTTTAATCTTATTCTTTATTTTCTTATTGGCTTTAGTTTGATTGGCTTGGGAATTATTGTCTATCGCAAAATTCCTCTACTGGCTCGTTTGTCAGAAGAGGAAATGATTATTTTAGGAAGAAGAAGGGGAATAATTCAAAAATTGCGGGAGATTAATTATAAACAGCATCGGCTTAATCTAATAGTTTATTTAGAAAAGTTTTTACGAAGAATAAAAATAATCTTTCTAAAAATAGAGAATTTGCTTAGTAAGTGGATTAATGGATTAAGAAGAATGTCGCAAGTAATGACCCAAAAGTCAAAAGAATGGATTAAGCAAAGAGAATTAAAGCGGCGAACTCTTCGGCCCGTTTCGACGCGAGACGAGCAAGCTCAGAATGCAAAAGAGAAAATATCAACTGGAACAAGCGGGGAAATTCCTGTTAAAATAAATAAAAAAGGAGAAGAGGAGGAGGTTTCTCAATTAAGTGAAGAAAGCGAAGAAATCTCTATCGTTGAGTTAAATAAGCCAATCAAAGAAGAACAAAAATGGATTGATTTAATTGTTGAGAATCCTAAGAATATTACTGCCTATAAATTCCTCGGTCTTTTATATTGGCGACAGTACAATTATACTGATGCCAAGGCCTCATTGGAAATGGCGGTTAAATTAGGTTCTAAGGATAAAAAAGCTAAAGAGGTTTTGGCAGAGTTGAAAAAAATGGGGGTCAAGTAATTTTAGCCAGTGTAGCTCAATGGCAGAGCGGTAGTTTTGTAAACTATTGACGGGGGTTCGATTCCCTTCGCTGGCTCTGGGGGTAATATGCCACGTAAGTGGACAATTAAAGAAGAAAATGAGAAACGAAAAGAGTTAGAAGAGCTTTATATTAAGCAAGGCAAAGTTATAGGTGAAATTGCTAAAATTTTAAAATTAGCAGAAAGCTCAGTCTATGACAGAATGGTAAGATTAGGAATTCCTACTGACCCTAAAAGAAAAATTAATTATTATGGAAGCAATAGAGACAAGATAACTTTTCCTAATTTTTCTAATAGACTAGCTGAATTCTGTGGTATTATGTTAGGAGATGGCCATATATCTCCATTTCCAGGCCAGATCTATGTATATATTAATCCTATAGCAGATGCTGATTATATTTCTTATATAGAACAATTATTAGAAAAATTATTTAAGGTAAAGGTTTGTCGTTATGACGGAAAGAATAGAGCAACAATTGATCTTTTTATTACTTCAGTAGATTTAATTGCTTATCTAGCTGAGAAAGTAGGCCTTTCGGTTTCTAATAAAGTCAAAGAACAAGTTGGAATACCTGATTGGATTTATAAAAGAGATTCTTATAAAAAGTCTTTTCTCAGAGGATTTTTTGATACAGATGCTTCTATTTATAAATTAAAATTTGGTGTTCAGATGTCTTTTTGCAATAGATCTTTTCCTTTATTGAATTCTACAAGAGAGATATTATTAAATTTCGGATATAATCCTTCAAAAATTAGTTGTTATAACGTATATTTAACAAGAAAGTCGGATTTAATGAGATACGCATTAGAAATTGGATTCGGTAATTCAAAGCATTATAAAAGAGCTTTAAAATTTGGCGCATTAGATAATTAAGGGCGGTTCGCATAGCGGCAATTGCACGAGACTGTAAATCTCGGGTCCTCTGGACTTCGCAGGTTCGAGTCCTGCACCGCCCACCAGGCTGAGGTAGCTCAGGCGGTTAGAGCAACACATTGGTAATGTGTAGGTCGTGGGTTCGAATCCCACCCTCA
>CAYOWE010000031.1:0-6165 GCA_964407595.1 uncultured Candidatus Saccharibacteria bacterium
ACCAAAACCGCTTAAAAATGGCTCATTTTCAACCTGCCAGGCCTTGATAGTTTCATTCCCTGAATAATGTTTGACTATCTCGGTTAAGAGTAATAAAATTCGCTCCTGCTGTTTTAATTCGCTTAAGTTTTTTGCCCAGTCCGGGATATGGCATTCTGGCCAACGGGGCACTTTCCGGCCAATAACCAGAATAACTTCAGCGTCTCTTCTTCCTGCCTCTTTAATCTGCCAGTCCAAATCCTCAAAAGAATAATTTCCCTGATTTGGTTCAATTCTTGGCCAATAAGCCACTAAACGCAATTTCCTTACTCTTAAATCATCAAGCATAGCCAGATAAGTTTTCTGCCAATCTAAGCTCATATCTTCGGCGAATGTTTGACTAAAGGTAACACCAAAAGCAACTTTTGGAGCTGGCTCGACCTGACCGGTAAACATATAAATCAAAAAACCGACCAGACAAAAAATGATGATGGAAATAACCCAGATCAGAATCCGCCAAGGATTTAAAATGTTTTTAGAAAATATCATACTCTCCAAAAGGAGTCCGACTCCTAAAATCAATTAAAAAGCCAAAATACCCAAACCCAAAACAATAAATGAAATAGCCATAATTTTTTGCAAAATCATTCCTCGACTTATTTGCTCTTTAAGGATTTGAGGAAATTTTTTAGAAAGAAAGAGAGCCACGATTAAAAGAAAGGCATATTGGATACCCTGAAAAGAATTAACTAAAGTAACACTACCCAAAAAAATGGCGTAGTTAAGTAAAATAAAAGCGAGGGCCGATAAGGTTTTGTTTGAAATAAGTAAAACAACTGATTTTATCTTAATTGTTTCAGTTGTCCTAAAAATTATCTGACGACTGCCCGGCCAAAACAATAATAGACAAGCTCCTAAAAATCCGCCCAGCCGAATCCAAATAAAGCCATTAATAAATGGCTGTTCCATGAAGATAAATTTAGTTAAGACAAAAGAACCAGCAAAAAACAAAGCCGCCGTAACGGCCAGAGTTAATTTTTTAATCAAAGATGCTTGGCCTACTGACGGATTAATTTTGTCTTTTCTGGGCCAAAGCATAATTACCCCGCCGAAAACAAGCAGAAAAAAAGCAATTAACTGATAATTGGTTAATCGCTCCCCTAAAAATAAATAAGTTAGAATCAAAGTAAAAATAGGAACAGCTCCGCCAACAATAGGAGTAATTCTTGAGACCTCACCTATCTGAATTAATTTATAGAAAAACAAAATAGCCAGAATAAATAAGATGCCAGCGATGAGGCTGGCCGCGATTTGCCCAACAGGCAACAAGGTAAAACCAAAAGGAATCAAAAGTAAAGCAAAAATTCCCAAGAGACCGACATAAAAAGCGTAAGCCCTTGGCTGAAGAACTGTCTTGGAAAGAAGAAATTTATCAACAATAAAAACCAGGGCAAAAATAAAATGGGCAATAATAGCAATAACAAGCCAGTTCATAATTTAAGAGCGTTTTCTCGGCAAATTTTAGCATACTGGTAAGCACTGGGCCGAGGAATCCGCTTTAAGGTTTGATAATCAACTTCTATTAAACCAAATCTGGGCCAAAAACCTTTATCCCATTCGAAATTATCCAACAACGACCAATGAAAATACCCCCGTACATCAACATCCTCTTTAATAGCTTTATGTATCCAATATAAATGGTCTTTGATAAACTTAGCCCGTTTGGCGTCTTGAGCATCAGCCAGGCCATTTTCCGTAATATAGATCGGTTTATTATACTTTTTTAAATCCTTAAGCACATAATAAATCCCTTTTGGATAAATTTCCCAATCCAAATCAGAAACCGGCAGATTTTTCTTTTTAGGAAACTGATGATGCTTATAATAATTCAAGCCAATGAAATCTTGCTCTTTTTTTATTTTATTTAAAAAACGGTTGTTCCAAAAATATTCAGCTAAAGGAATATTCTTAAAATAAATATTATGTTTAGCAATCCCTACCTGGCAATCTAAATCAATGAGATGCAAGGAACGATAAGCTAATTGATGGGCTTTGGCTAAATTATTAACTGCTTTTAAAAATTTAAAGACGTTCCTTTTTTGTGGAGGAAAAGTCCCTCTTAAATAAGAAGCGCCAGCGCAAAGCATAGCTTCATTCAGGGTAATCCAAAAATTAACTTGTCCAAATAAATTCTGACTAACTATTTTAACAAAACGGTCAAAATAATAAGGCGCTTTTGGATTAAGCCAACCGCCTTTCTGACTAAACCAAATCGGCACAGTCCAGTGATATAAAGAAACAAAGGGCTCAAGTCCGCGTTCTTTTAAAGCTAAAAGAACTTGTCGATAATGTTCAATTTCTTTTTGGTCAATTTTACCCTCTTTCGGCTCAATGCGTGACCATTCAATGGAAAAACGATAGGCCTTATGACCTAAGTATTTAGCTAAATCAAAATCTTTTTCAAAAAGATGATAATGATCGCAAGCTTGACCAGAAATATAGTTTGCTGGCTGAAACATTTCTGGGAATTTTTCTTGCTGCCACTTTTTCCAATGTCGCCGGGCTTTTTTAGTCCATTGCTTAGCATTTTTCTTTTCCCATTCTGACCATTCATTAACATTACCACCTTCCACTTGATGAGCCGAAGTAGCGGTTCCCCAGAAAAAGCCAGTAGGAAATTTTAGAGTTTTTTTAGACAATGGCCAATAAAGGACTCAATAATATGTTTTTCAGCGAATACAAAAATCCCCAGCGTGGATTTTTGCTCTTGCGGATTGCTCTCTCCTCGTCTTCGACGAGACCATGCCCGTTCGCAATCCGATGTCGCTGAAAAGCATATTATTGAGTCCCTAAACATATATTTACTTCTGACACCTCGGACAAAAGTAGGCGGAACGGCCGCCTATTTTCAACTGTTTGATTTTAGAATGACAAATCAAACAATCTTGACCTTCCCTTTGATAAACCTTAATCAAAGGAACAAAATTACCTTTTTCCCCCTTAGCATCAACATAATATTGAACTGAACTGCCTCGACGACTAAGGGCTAAGGATAAGATTTTTTTTATCCCCTGATAAATCTTTTTTATTTCTTCCGATTTAAGACTGCCCGCCCGCCGAGTTGGTAAAATCCGGGCAAAAAATAAAATTTCATTCGAATAAATATTACCAATGCCAGCCAGAAATTTTTGGTCCATTAAAAGCGGCTTAATTTTAGCCCCTTTTCTTTTGTTTAATAACTTTTTAAATAAATTAAGAGTGAAATTTTTATCCAGTAATTCAGGGCCGAATTTTTCTTTAGCCAGAAAATCAGCCAGTTTTTTCTTAAGAATTACTTTAACGAAACCGAATTGCCGTAAATCATTGTGAATCAACTGACTACCGTCAGTAAAATGATAAATCAGATGAGTGTGTTTAGTTGGCTGACCTTTAAATACTAACTGACCAGTCAATTTTAAATGAATAATCAAACAATATCCCTTAGATAATTCAATAATCAATAATTTAGCCCGTCGACTGATATCGCTAATAGTCGCCCCTGTAACGAGCTCTTCAAATTTTTTTAAAGGATATTTAACAAATCTCGGCAAGATAACTTCCACCTTCTTTATTTTCTTGCCTTTAATCTTTCTATTTAATTGTCTTTTAATTGTTTCTACTTCGGGCAGTTCAGGCATAACTATCCTACCCAAGAGCACAAGCCAAAAGCGAAGTGCGATTGAGTGGTAAAATTGTTACCCAGTCCCCTAAGCTGTATCTTAGCAATAATTAAGTATTAATAAGTATAAATTACTTTTTGACTCTATGCCTTGGAAATAAAGCATAGAGGGCTGGGTTTAGAATAAGCCCTTTACTTAGGCGGTTCTTTATATTGAGGACTGACTAAAATATCTCTCAAGGCATCAATATCTTCCAAAACCATACCTGTACCGCGAACTACGGCACTTAAGGGATCTTCAACTAATTTAACCGGCATTTCTGTCTGGTCAGCCACTAACTGGTCCAGTCCCCGCAGCAAACTGCCGCCGCCAACCAAAAAAATTCCCCGTTCCATAATATCAGCTACTAATTCTGGCGGCGTTTCTTCAATGGCTCCCTTAATAGCATTGATTAATGTTTTAATTGACCGGCTTAAGGCCTTGCGAATTTGATTATCTTCAACAGTTACCTCCTTGGGTAATCCGGTAACCAGATCACGGCCGCGCATCGTTGTTTTCAAGGTTTCTTCTAAAGGATAGACTGAACCAACCGCTAATTTAATATCTTCAGCTGTCTTTTCACCTAAAAGAAGATTAAATTCATCGCGAGCATACTGAATAATATCTTCATTGAGCTTATCGCCGGCCACCCGCAAACTTCTACTGACAACAATGCCCCCTAAGGAAATAACAGCTACCTCAGTAGTTCCGCCGCCAATATCAACAACCATATTACCGGCTGCCTCTTGAACGGGTAATCTTATGCCAATGGCCGCCGCCATCGGCTCTTCAATTAAATAAACTTCTCTGGCCCCAGCGTTCCGGGTAGCATCTTCCACCGCTTTTTTTTCTACTTCAGTTACTCCCGAAGCAATCCCCACGACCACCCGCGGCCGCGGTAAAATAGAAAAACTTTCCCGATGAACCTTGTCGATAAAAAACTTGAGCATTTGTTCGGTTACTTCAAAATCAGAGACGACACCGGCCACCAAAGGACGAGAAGCAATAATATGACCGGGGGTTCGGCCAACCATTTTCTTGGCTTCCTGACCAATCGATAAAATCTGCCCGGTTTTTTGATTAACAGCTACGACCGAAGGTTCATTAATAACAATTCCCCGGCCTTTGACATAGATCAAAGTATTAGCCGTGCCTAAGTCAATACCGATGTCTTTAGAAAAAATACCAAAGAGGTTGTTGAGCATATCTATTTAAGAACTGTATCTGAGGGACACTCCCTTAGATACAATCTTATCTATTTTGACCAATTCTACTTTATTACTATCTCGCTTTTTTAATTCTATTGAATCTTTAGCCACCGTCTTTTGACTAACGACCAGCCGCCAAGGAATACCAATTAAATCTGCCTCCGCGAATTTCTCACCAGCCGATTTATCATCTCTTTCATCATAAAGTACTTCTATCTTGTCTTTCAATAAAATATCATAAACTTTATCAGCTATTTCTTTTGCCTTTTTATCTCCAGCTAAAACCAATAAATGAACCTGATAGGGAGCCACTTTGGCCGGCCAAACAATTCCTTTTTCATCGTGCCGGTCCTCAACAATAGCCGCCAGTAGCCGACCTAAGCCAATACCATAACAACCCATAACAATTGTTTTTTCTTGGCCATTTTTATCAACAAAATTAGCCTTCATAGCTTGACTGTATTTTTTTCCTAAATAAAAAGTATGACCAATCTCAATACAATTCTTTTCCTCTAATTTACTTTGACAAAGAGGACATTCTTTAATCTGACCAGCTTTCTCTAAATTGGCTCCGTAATCGCACTTAGAACAAGTGACTACTTTATCTTCACCGGTCTCGGCCAAGAGCATAAATTCGTGAGATAAACTGCCGCCGATGGTACCAGATTCTGCTTCCACAGCCACCACTTCTAAGCCGCAGTGCTTAAATATCTTTGTATAAGCTTTCTTAACTTTTCCATAAAAGTCCATGGCTTCTTTTTCAGAATCATTAAAACTATAAAGGTCTTTCATAATAAACTCCCGCACTCGCAAGAGACCGCCCGTGGCGCGCATCTCATTACGAAATTTATTCTGAATTTGATAAAGATAAAACGGCAAGTCCTGATATGATTTAATTCGTTTCCTGGTCAAATCAGTAATCACCTCTTCGTGGGTTGGCCCGAGACCGTATTCTTTCTCATGGCGGTCTTTAACTTTGAAAAGCGGCGGGTCAATAGTCTGCCATCTCTTAGTTTCCTGCCAGAGTTTCTTAGGAATTAAAGTAGGTAAAAATAATTCCTGACCGCCCAAACCATTCATTTCTTCTCTGATAATATTTTCTATTTTTTGCTCGACCCGCCAGCCCAAAGGCAGAAAACTATAAATGCCCGCCGCAGTCTGGTCAATAAAATCACCTCTAATCAAATACTGATGACTAATGGTTTCCGTTCCCTTAGGCGCTTCTTTTTTAGTTTTAGCAAAAAGTTGTGATTGTTTCATAATTCAACTTCGACACCCAT
>CAYOWE010000032.1:0-6101 GCA_964407595.1 uncultured Candidatus Saccharibacteria bacterium
TGATGATCCGCAAAAGACAGAATGTGAACAGGAACGCCAGATTTTTGACTTGGATTTATTAATTAATAGTATTGCAGAAAGTGTGCAGTAATGTCTTGTGTGGGAGATAAAATGGGGTCAGGAGTCTTTTATTCTTCTTGGTAATTACGTGAAATGGTTCCAATTCCGTCCCATACGACCAGCCAACGTGGGCACTGGTTCGAGAGACCAGAGTGTCTAAAAATTAATTAAAAACTGATTAATTTATGAAAAATAAAAGAGTTATTATTATCCACGGTTGGGATGGCTCTTCAAAGAGTGAGTGGTTCCCGTGGATAAAAAAGGAGTTAGAAAGTAAAAACATTGAAGTAATAATTCCGGACATGCCAAATACTGAAAAACCTGAAATTAAAGAATGGGTTAGCTATGTTGCCAAAACGGTTCAAGAGCCGGATGAAAACACTTTTTTGATTGGTCATAGTATTGGCTGTCAGGCAGTTTTAAGGTATTTAGAGACCTTAAATAATAAAAAAGTGGGCGGAATTGTTTTGGTTGCTCCTTTTTTTAAAACATTAACCAATTTAGAATCAGAAGAAGAGGAAAAAATTGCTAAGCCTTGGTTAGAAACTCCTATAGATTTTGAAAAAATAAAAAAAACAACAGATAAATTTACTGCTATTTTCTCAGATAACGACCAGTTTGTTGTATTAGAAGAGAATAAAAAGATATTTGAAGAAGAACTAGGCGGAAAAGTTATTATTGAACATAATAAAGGCCATTTTGATGAAGGTTCTAATATATTTGAGATTCCTGTGCTTTTGAATCTTTTGTTAGATTATCTGGAAAAATAATTTTTACATTAAGTTTGTGTTGTTTTTCTGGTAGGATAATAGCAATAAATATTTTAATTTTGTCTTATGCCAGCAGAAAAAATAAGTCTTGATAATGCAAAAAAGAATAAATTGTTCTATTTTGTAGCTAATGCTGTTGTTTATCGCGAGAGCGATAAAAGGTGTCTTATTCTAAAAAGAGATGAGAGGGAAATAGCGCATCCGGGAAAATACTGTACTCCTGGCGGAAAGCTTGAATGGGAGGACTTAGACATTAAAAATCCAACAAGAATGAATGGAGATATATTTGATTTTGAAAATGCCGTAGAGGGTCTATTAAAAAGAGAAGTTTTAGAGGAAGCAAACATAGAGATTCAAGATTTTTTTGAATATATCAATAGCAATGCCTTTATCAGACCGGATGAAACGCCAGTGGTTTTAGTTAAACTTGCCGTTAAGTATAAACAAGGTGAGGTTAAAACAGAAAAAGGGGGATTTGTTGATTATGCTTGGGTTAATGAAAAAGAAGTTGAGAATTATGATTGCATTAAAGGTGTTCCGGAGGAAATAGCCAAAACAATCAAGATATTTTCATAGTTTTTATTAATCTTATTCTCAAACCGAATTTGCCAGCCATATGAAAATTCTTATTTGTTGTAGTAAATTTTTATATAATAGAGTCCCGTTGATTAAAGAGAAATTAGAAAAGCAGGGACACATGGCGACTTTGCCTAATTCTTATGAAGAGCCGTTAAAAGAGGAAGAAATGAAGAAGATAAGTCAAGAAGAACACAGGCGATGGAAAAGTGATATGATTAAATTACAGGCAGTAAAAGTAAAAGCAAATGACGCTGTTTTAGTTTTGAATTTTGATAAAAACGGTCAGAAAAATTATATTGGCGGGGCTACTTTTTTAGAAATATTCAGGGCTTTTGAACTTAATAAAAAGATTTTTTTATTCAATCCTGTCCCGGAAGGTATTTTAAAGGATGAATTAATGGCCATGGGCCCAGTGATAATTAACGGTGATTTAGCAAAAATCAAATAAAGTCAGAGATATAACAAAAACACCCGCATGAAACGGGTGTTTTTGATTTTAGGGTGACAGTTGTCTTACCAACGTCCGCCACCACCGCGATTGTCGCCACCGAAACTTCGTCCACCACTGCCGCCACCGCGATTGAAATCTCTTCGGGGTGGGCGTTCTTCCATAGGACGGGCTTCGTTGACTGTCAGAGTACGACCATCAAGTTCTTTACCATTCCACATTTCCATAGCTTTTGTGGCTTCTTCATCAGAAGACATTTCCACAAAGCCAAAGCCTTTTGAACGACCGGACATTTTATCAGTGATAATAGTCGCTGAATCAACGGTACCGGCCTTAGCAAAAGCATCTTTTAATCCGTCTTCGGTAGTGTCGTAAGACAAACCGCCAACATATAATTTTTTAGCCATTATATTTCCTTATATTAATTATTTGCAAGTCGACCTATTATTCTCTTTAGTTTCTTCTTTCTAAAATTAATATATTTTTGACTTACACTAATTCTTATAAGGAAAGAGAAAACTTATTGAGAAAACTTACCTTTAGAGTATAAGTCATAGTTATCAGGATGTCAAGTAATTAATTGCGCTATTTTTGATTTGTGTTAAAATAGAAAAAATACAAATAAAGGTCGAGTTGAAACTTAATTAAAAAAAACTATGTTAAAAAGATTATTTATTGTAGGAATTTTATTGGCTTTATTCTCTTGGCCGGCTTTAGCTCAAGAAACAGATGTTGACCAAACAATTGTTGGAGGAGAGGAAGTAGAGGTGGCCGCCGAAGATTTAGACATAGAAGAGCCAGGGTCGTTTTCCTGGTTTGGGGATATCGTCAGAGATGTTCAGATATTTTTTACCCGTGACCCAATTAAAAAATCAGAACTTGAGTTAAAAAAAGCTAGTCGGCAATTAATTAGAGCCAGAAATACAGTCATGGAAAATCCTGACGATACTAAACTTCAGGCAAGATTGGAAAAATTTGATGAAAAATATCAGGGATTAGTTGAAAGAATTAATACCCGAGTTGAAAATTTTAAGGCAGAAAATCCCGAAGCGCTGGAATTAAAGAATTTCTTGGATAAATATACTGACCATCAATTAAAGCATCAGGAAATTCTGAAGAAATTAGAGGAACAAGTGCCAGAAGGAGTATTTGAAATAATTAATAATAATCGGGAACGGTATTTGGAAGAATTTGGTGAGGTGATGAATCGATTACAGAGCGAAGAAGAATTTAAGGATAGATTAAAAAGCGGCTTAGAAGATGTAAAAGAAAGTATCGGACAGCGAATTAATCGGATGGAAATTATTGAAGAACTTGAAGGGACAGTCCCAGCAGTTAAAGAAAAAATTAACGAATTAAAGCAAGAAAGCCGAAATCTTTTTCAGGAATTAGAGACAAAGCGTCAAGAAATTAGAGAGGAAATTCAAAAAAGAGCTCAAGAAGAAATTCAAGCAAGAATTCAAGAAGAAGCTCGAGTAAGAGCTCAAGAAGTAATTCAAGAAGGAACACAAAATAGGGCGGAAGAAAATAATCAGGCTGGACAAGGAAGATAAATCTTAAAATAAATATGAGAAAAATTATTTCAGCTATTGTTTTTTTAATAGTTGTTGCTATTGGATTTTATTTTTTCTCCCAACTCTTTAAAGATAACGAAATTGAAGGGATAGATTTTAGTAATTCTAATAATCAAGAAACAGAGCCGGTGGAAAGTGAAAATAAGCCGGTCGCAGAGGGAAGCATGGTGGTAGATCAACTTAAGGGGGAAATTATGAAAGAGGGAACTGGTCAAGGAGCTGAAAACGGCGACCAAATAACGGTTCATTATGTGGGAGTTTTTGAAGATGGGACTAAGTTTGATTCAAGTTTGGACAGGGGAGAACCCTTTACTTTCGCATTAGGGGCTGGTCAGGTGATAAGGGGTTGGGATTTAGGAGTGGCTGGAATGAAAGTAGGGGAAATAAGGAGATTGTTTATCCCTTGGGAATTTGCTTACGGAGAAGCCGGCACGCCCAACGGCGCAATTCCGCCTAATGCAAACCTTATTTTTGATATTGAACTTTTGGGAATTAACCAATAGTTCAAAGATATTAAAATCCTATATATGTTGCCCAAAGTTTTTATTATTATCCTTAATTGGAACAATTGGCCGGATGTCTTAGAATGCCTGTCATCACTTAAAAATAATGACTACCCTAATTATCAGGTAGTCATTATTGATAATGGCTCTAGAGAAAAGCCTCAAATGTCAGATTCAGAGATTAAAATCATTTACAATAAAGAGAATCTCGGTTTTTCCGGCGGCAATAATGTGGGGATTAAATATGCTTTAGAAAAAAGAGCTGATTATATTTTGCTTTTGAATAATGATACGATTGTTAGCCGAGATTTTTTAAATAAATTAGTTGAAGCAGGGGAGAGTAATAAAAAATTCGGGATTTTAGGACCAAAAATTTATTTTGCTGACCAAAAAGAAAAAATCTGGTTTGCCGGTGGTCGGGTGAATTGGCTATATAATAAAGGGATGATGAGGGGATATAATGAAATGGATATAGGACAATATGATTCTTCGAGTATTTCCGCCAAAGGCGAACCCGCCTCTGGCTGGCAAGAAACCGACTATATTACTGGCTGCTGCCTTTTAATTAAAAAAGCCGTGATAGAAAAAATCGGCTTAATGTCTGAAGAGTATTTTTTATACTACGAAGATACTGATTGGTCTTTGGCTGCCCAGCGAGCCGGTTTCAAATGTATTTTTGTGCCCAGGGCTAAAATTTGGCATAAAGGTTCAAAAAGCAGCATTGAAGGTTCGCCGAGCTATATTTATTATCATATTAGAAACGGTTTAATTATGGCTCAAAAATACGCCCCTTGGTATATTAAAATATTTCTTCATTTAGATATTCTTTGGCGGATTAAGAAACAGAATATAAAATATATTTTTTTCCTTAAAAAACGGATCTGGGCTAAGTATATTTTATTAGGCATCAAAGATTTTTATTTGAAAAGATACGGCAAATATGAAAATTGGCATTGAGGCTCACAATTTAGAAGGAAAACGAACCGGGGTTGGCCGATATTTGATAAACTTACTTAAGCAGTGGGATAAGTTTAATTTGCCATCTGACTTAAAATTTATCCTCTATTTCAAAAAGGAAATTCCTGATGATTTGGAATTGCCAGATTCCATTTTTGTCAGGAAACTTCTTAAAGCACCTTTTGGTTTACGGAGCCATGCTCTTTTTATGCATTATCTTTTACCCAAGGCGGCTAAGAAAGATAAGGTTGATATTTTGTTTTGTCCGGGCTATATTGCCCCATTTTTTTATCAGGGGAAAATTGCTTTGACTTTGCATGATATTATTTACCAAGCCCGACCCGAACTTTATAACTGGCCTAGTTTTTGGGATAAAATATTGCTCAAAGAATTTTCTCGAATTTCCGCCAGAAAAGCTAAAATTATTTTTACTCCTTCAGAATTTAGTAAAAAAGAAGTTTTGAAACATTACCGAGTTAATCCTAAAAAAGTTTTTGTCACTCTGGAAGCGGCTGACAGTTGCTTTAGACAAATAACTGACCAAAATAAGTTAGAAGAATTTAAGAAAAAATACCAAATCAAAGATAAATTTATTTTTTATATTGGTTCAATTTTTAATCGGCGGCATTTACCAGAGACCATTAAGGCATTTGAAAATCTTGGGAAGGCGACTCCTGATGAAAGTTGCCTTTCTAAATTAACTGATTACCAATTTTTAATTATTGGCACTAATCATACTTCGCCGTTTATTGATATAGATGATTTGATTAAGGGAGTTAATCAGCGGCTGTGTAGACCAGCTATTTTGCGTCAAGATTATCTCAAGGGTCAAGATTTGATTGCTCTTTACAACGCAGCTGATTTGCTAATTTGGCTTTCTGATTATGAGGGTTTTGGTTTGCCAATTTTAGAAGCTATGGCTTGCGGGACGCCGGTCATAACCGCTCCCTTTACTTCCATTCCGGAAGTAGCCGGGGATTCGGCTATTTATATTCAGGATTCAAAAAATATCCAAGAGATTTCCCAGTCAATTTATCAAGGTTTAACTGATAAAAATTTACGGCAAAAATTAATTAGCCAGGGATTAGCCCAAGCCAAAAAATTCTCTTGGTCGCGCTGCGCCCGGCAAACCTTGCAAGCACTCTACAAGGACAGTTCTTGATTTAATCTTGATCTTAATTTGTTTCTTTACTTTTCAAAATTTTCAAGG
>CAYOWE010000033.1:0-3999 GCA_964407595.1 uncultured Candidatus Saccharibacteria bacterium
ATTTACGGCATCTTTTAGCAATGCCAAAAAGGAAAGAAGCGGCGTCATCGTGCTGCATCATTACCCAGGCTTCGTCAACCAGCAACGTTCTTCTTTTTTGAACTGAACGAATAATATTCCAGATAAAGCGGAGAATAACATACATTGCCAGCGGTCTTAATTCGTCTTCCATATCCCGAATACTAAAAACAACTAATTTATTCTTTAATTGAACATTGGTTGGCTGGTTGAAAAAGCCCGCGTAACTGCCGCTAACATATTTTTCTAAGAGGGTAGCCAAGCTGTCGGCGCCAGTCATGCCTTTTAAAATAGCGTAAAGATCTGACATTAAAGGCGGGCTGATTTTACTGAAATCAGATTCCGGCGTAATATCGCGAGCCGCGTAAGTTTGAGTTAAGGCCTTGTCCATAATGGCATCTTCTTCAGGGGTCAGACCACCAAGCATCATTCTTAAAAGACCGACTAAATTAATGATATTACTTCTTAATAGGTTGGCTGGCTTATCATCTGGTCCAGGGATAGGCAGGTCAAACGGGTTAAGATTATTTGGCGAAGTTAAGGAAATATCAATAAAACTACCGCCAACTGTTTCTGTTAAATATTTATACTCTTTTTCCGGGTCAATGATAATCACTTCTGTATCTTGCATCAAAGAACGCAAAACTTCTAACTTTGTAAAATAACTTTTGCCACTACCACTTTTTGCAAATACAACCATATTCCCATTCTCCAAACTAAAGCGGTCAAATAGAATTAAAGAGTTGTTATGCCGGTTGATGCCATAAAGAATCCCCTTATTATCAGTCAAATCAGAAGAGATGAAAGGAAAGGTAGAGGAAAGAGAGGCGGTATTTAAACTGTTGTGAACAAGGAGTTTATCTTCTTCTAAGGGGAGAGTGGAGATAAAGCCCTGTTCCTGCTGAAAGACAGCTGGTTTGGCATAAATACTCTGGTTCTCCAAGAGGGCCCTGATTTTATTTTCAATTTCATCTAATTTTTTAGCGGAATCAGCAAAGAAAGTAATATAAAGGCCGAATTTGAAAAGCCGTTCTGCGCCTTGCTGGAGTTTATCGCGCAGCTCCTCAATATTTTTAAGAGCTGCTTCTAAAACCGGGCTGCGGACTTTACCTTTTTCCTGTTGGAGAGACATTTGGGACTGGACTTGGGCTGTTTTTTTGGTTAAGTTTTTCAAAATAACACCCGTTTCAAAAGGATGAATAAATAGAGCAATATTCATTTCCTGGTCAAGAGTAATCAGAGGCGAAAGCCAGCCAGTATTCAAAACAGCCGGATAAGTAAAGACAAAAATGGTTCGGCCGTATTTTTCACCAATTTGAAAATAATTAGAATCAATTTTCAGGCCAGCTGGGGCAATCATATCAACCAAGCTGGTTCCTTCGCTTATTTCGGGAAATTCTTTTTTTTCGGGTTTTTTAAATAGTGACATTTTTTTATTGGACTCTCAATTCTTTAGCTTTTTGGAGTTCTGGTTCTTCTTTAGCGCTGGGATTATATAATTTATAGAAAAGCTCAACTATTTCTTCGGTTTTTAAGGGGACGGCCTTAAGACCGATTCCTCGCAGGCCAGAAACGACAAACTCTATTCTTTGCCAGAGATTATTTTTAAGTTCTTGAAATTGTTCTTCCTGGACCGCTGGTTGTTTTTCACCTTTGTTAAAAAACTTACTGAAAAACCCTCCTTTTTTAGTAATTGATGGACTATAGGGAATGACTAAATAAAAAGATTCAGTCATAACATTAGTCATTTCAGTCAATTCTCTGATAAAATCAATGTATTCTGAGGTCTGGATTTTTAAGAGTTCGTTTTCCTGTTGAGTTTGTTTTTGTTCTAATATTTCAATATAGGGAGTGATGTCAAATTTTCGAGAGGCGGCCACGATTTGGATGGGAAAGTCAAGGGAATTAAGGAGACTTTGGTAGCGATAGATGGTGGCATCTTGTTCTTCAGTTGATTTAAGGGCAAAGTTTAAGCTGCTGGTCATCAAAATAGCCCGCAAGCCGCCGCTTTTCAGAACAATGACATCGTCTTTGATTTCTTTAATTGATAAATGTTGTTGAATGGAAGCTGATTTTTGTTGTTGAGGCATTATTTTTTTCTCCACAAATACAATCTCGGTTTTCTTAGATATTTAATCCAGGAGCCCAAGAAAGAAATAAAGGGTCGACCATTAACCTTATAGAAAGCTAAAGCGCCGCAAAGAAGACCAATTGGGATAGCTATCGTAATAAAGAGACCTAATTTAAGAAAAAACCAAAGTAGAAAGAGCAGGCCCGCTCCAGCGCCGATGTAGAGAAACTGTTTTAGGGTCAATGGCCCGATTATCTTATCCTCTACTTCAATAAATTGAGGAACATCGAATTTCATATTTATTTATTTTTTAAATCAACCACATTTCCTTCTATTCTTGGTTCAAATCGTCTGGGGTTAGGCGGTCCTTCAACGGGTTCTTGATAAATATCGCGGCGGGCTGGCTCCTTCGGCTTAGCTGGTTCATGGAGAGAAGGCGAGGCAGGTTGAGGAGGAGGGACTGGTTCAGAGGGAGTTATTCGGGTTGGCGAAGAGGGAGTTGGCTGATCAGCCAGCGGACGAGGAGTTAATGGGGGGACGGCCTTTAGTCGAGGAAGGAGGGTTTCTGGGGGAGTGCCTGGAGGCAGGGTTGACGAGAGAGCTTCTGATTCCGATTCTTCTAAAGGAGGAATCAGCCCTTTATCTCTAGCTGTTTTTATCCATTTTTCAGTTTGTGATACAGGGGTAGGCTTAAGATCATCATAAAATTTAAGAACTTTTCTAAGTAAATCTTTTTCTATTTGCTCTAGTTTCCTAACATTAGGATTTTGGGCTAAGTATTGTCCTCGTTCTAATCCAGAGTGTTTTTCATTGCCTGTTTCGCTATCATAATCCAAAAGCCAATTTTTCAGAGTCGGTGGTTGGGGAGTTGGTTTTCCTTCGATAGTTAATGACTGACTGCCAATTTTTTGTCGATTTTCCTTAAGGGCCTGGCGAGTCCCTTTTTTAAATTCGCCGCGGGCAAAAACAGGCCGAGAACAAAGATCGATTTCTAAAATTCGATAGATGTCTATTCCTGTTTTTAGGGCATCTAAAAAATGCTCTTTAATTAAATCAAATGCTTGTTGATCTGGTAAAGTAGTTAAAGCAACAAATCTGAGTTTGATTAAAATATCTTGACAATATTGATAAAGTTGAGGTTGGTTGACTGATAAATCAGGCTTTTCTTTGAGTAAGTTGTCTATTTTAACAATTAAAGTTCTAGCCTGACTAATATCCTCAATCCGAATAATCTCTTTGGTAATTTCTTGAAATTTTTCTTGGTTGAATTGATTGTTCATGTTTTAGATTAGCTATTAACCCGAAGCTCCTGGTCGTTGTTTGCCACGGGCTTCTCTAAAGTTCTTGCCAGTAGATGGAGTAATGCGGCTATCCTCTGGTTTATTTCCCCGGCATTTGCTTTTCTAATTTGCCTATCCATTCTCTAAGTATTTCAGCTTTTTCTTTATCAGCTTTATATCCCATAGTTCCTTCTTCAGTTTCGTATTTTGTTTCATATCCTGCTTCAATTTCATCAGCAAATTTCTGAAGATAACCAGCTCTTTTTTCTCCCTCAACCAGCCATTGTTTAGTATAAGTTGAAATATTTTTCACTTCGTTAATATCTTCCGTGGAAATGCGTCTAAGTAGTTCTTTGCTGGCAGTATGTAACCCATTAAATTTACCGGTTGATTCGTCTTCAACACCATAGGTTCGTCGGGCGAGGATTCTAGCTTTATTTTGGGACCAAATCTTAGAGGCTTGAATAGCGCCGCTTACCCCTATTTTGCCTTCGTCGGTCCATTCTATTTGACCGGTTGCCGGATCGGTTTCAGTCATGCCGTCATATTGAGGTATGCCGGCTAATCTAGCTATGTTGCCTAAGCTACCCGCAAATCGCTTTTCATTGTCGCCTTCGCCAATATGTTTTT
>CAYOWE010000033.1:4099-5796 GCA_964407595.1 uncultured Candidatus Saccharibacteria bacterium
TTGCCTAAGCTACCCGCAAATCGCTTTTCATTGTCGCCTTCGCCAATATGTTTTTTAATAAATCTTTGAATATTAATTGGGTCAGTTTTGAAATTATAATCTTTGCCTAATTCTTTGTCGGCCATTAAGCCTTCTTCATCGGCCTGGGCAAATAACTGCCACATAGCTGCCATGACTTCGGCTTTGCCTCCGATGCCGCCTTTTCTAATGCCTGCTTTTACGGTGTTGATTAATTGGGGTTGAGAAGTATCACCTGTTTCTTTTAACTCCCTAAGTTTTTGTTGGCCTAGGTCAAGAGTGGCCCGGTATTGTCGATTATTATATTCTTTGCCGCCACTATAAGCGTAATCTAAGATATCCTCTAAGCTGCCTATTCCTTCAGAATAACTTTCTGCTTCAGCTCGTTGTCTTCGTTTCACCCAAGCTCTTTGCCAGGCTCCTGGACTTAATGCGCCTCTACCTTTGGTCTTAGTGGCAATTTTGCCAGCTGTTTCTAATCTGGCAGCTAATCCAGGCATTCGCGCTCTTAGTTTTCCTGCCATTTTGCTCATACCCTTACCAATTCCTGCTACGCCAGGTATTTCTCTTTTAGCCAGCCATCGACTGGATAAACTAGCCGCTCCCTTACCAAAGAATTTGGCCATGCCCATGGCTCCTTGGGCGCCATAGACACCCATTTTTTGGGCGGCAATCAAACCGCCGAAGAGCAGGCCTAAAATCGCTAAGAATTGAAGGAGTAAGACAGGACTAGACGTTAAGGTACTCCACAAGGTTTCTTTAAAGCCAGAAGCATTAACGATATTTTGCATTTCTATTTGAACGATTGAAGTAAAAGAACCGGCGTCAGCTGCTTTGATGGCTAAATAAACAAAAAACATGTAAATCGGCGCAAAAAAAGCCCATTTTAAGAAAGTGCTCCACCACTGTTTGAAAAGATTAGCCGTGGCTGGCAAAATCCCCAAGAACCAAGCTATGGGAGCTAAAATCAATAGAATCCAGAGCACAATTAACCGAACAATTAAAAAGAAAGCGCCTATACCAACGGCTAAGCTGGCCGCTAGAGTCAAAGCTATTCCAAAGAATATGGAAAAAATCATCATAAATATACCCCCTGTACCAGCGGCTAATTTTTCTGCAACATTGGCATCTGGATTCATTTTGGAAAGTTTTGGCATATTGAGGATGCCAGCTATTTGGGCTGAAATTCCAGTTGCTTCACTTACTTGGTCATAGAAAAAAGAAGTCAAGACCTGGGTAAAATCAATAATTACTCCGCAGAAAACTAAGCTAAAATTAATTAAAAGAGCCACGATGATTAATTTTGGTAAAAGAGATTTCATGCCATAGGTTTCTATTCGTAAAATAGTGGCCAAGGCAATAGTCAAGAGAATTAAAACAAAGAACATATTAGCCAAGTCTCGGGTGATTTTCCAACCCATTTGAACAACTCCAGCATCGGTAAATGTTCCCAAGCCAAGAGCTAATTCAAAAATCATGGAAACTAGCCAGAAAACCAAAAGAGCCAGAGAACTTATGGCTATTCCTATTGCGGCGATTATACCGGTAACTATTGCATAAGGATCAATATTTAATATTTTATCAAATGGCCACATTGCCTTTATCTCTCCTACTCCCAAAACAAAAATTCCTAAAGAGCTAATTAAAACAATCAGCAATGAAGTTAAAATAAGTTTTTT
>CAYOWE010000034.1:0-5745 GCA_964407595.1 uncultured Candidatus Saccharibacteria bacterium
GGCGTTCTTACTCAAGAATTAGCCCAGAGAGCTAAAAAAGTTATAGCCGTGGAAAAAGACAAACGAATGGTTGAGATATTAAAAGACGTCTTGAAAGACCACCGGAACACTGAAATTATCCATGGCGATATTCTGGACATAATTAGGGACAGTCCTTCAGATACAGTCCTTGAATCAAGGACTGTATCTGAAGGACTGTCCCTAAAGATAGTAGCCAATATTCCCTATTATCTGACTTCACCGCTTATCCGCCTCTTCTTAGAATTAAAAAATCCGCCTCAAGAAATGATTCTCTTAATTCAAAAAGAAGTGGCTCAAAGAATTTGCGCCAAGCCGCCGAAAATGAGTTTGTTAGCCGTAGCCGTCCAATTTTACAGCCAGCCAAAAATTATTTCTTACGTCTCTAAAAAATCTTTCTGGCCTCAACCCAAAGTAGATTCCGCCATTATTAAAATAGCCCAAATTAAAAAACTAGAGAATATCAACCCAGAAAAGTTTTTCAGAATCGTCAAAGCCGGCTTTGCCAGTCCCAGAAAACAATTAATCAATAACCTCTCTCAAAAACTAAACTTAGACCGGGGAAAAATAAAAAAAGCCCTGACTCAATGTCATTTAGACATTCAAGTCAGGGCTGAAAATTTGTCCGTTGAGGACTGGATTAATCTATCCGCCTCAATGGATAAGCACTAGTAATGTGCCAAACGGTTCCGGAAACCCCCCGGTAATACCCTTTGTCTGGAAGAATATGAAGATCTTCAGCATGCGTCAAGACAACTTCATCCCGGTCATTGAACCACGTCATCGTTATCGGAACGACCCGTGTCACTTCACGGTCTTTCTCAAAAGGTATGTCAACTTGGCCTGCTGGACCTGTACGCTTACATTCATTAGCAGTGACACAAACCTCCATGCTATAGGCATAACCATTTTTGACAGTGAGAGTAAATCTCCCACTATAAGCAACTGCCCTATATCTCGGTGACTGAACCATCTTCATTTGTTCCGTTGATTGCTTCCAGGCACCAGACGGCGCCTGAACAATTATCGGCGCCGGCGCAGCACAACTAACAAAAGCCGCTATGGCCATTACTATAAAGCTGATTGTCATAATTCTCATTCTTATCACCTCCCTTATTATTGCTCCAAGGCCTTTTTAATTTCCCAAAGTCGCTCTTGGCTAAGATTGTCAGGAGTCAGGTAAATTTTGAATTGACTATATTCGCCTTGCTTAATCCGAGGCAAGGTAACGACCATGTCAGCCCAAAATACTCTCCCGTCAACATCATACCGATTGAGACCCTCACCAGTGGTTGAAAACGGAAGAACTTCTATCCTTTTTGCCTCAAGGTACAATCCTTGTGTATTTACCTGGCTATCTACTCTGTCTAAAACACTCTGATAGAAAACCAACAAGGTATAGTCTAATGGAAACGGCGGCAAGAACAAAGGAACGGTGGTATAGAGACGAGGATTAATCTCATGAGGCCCGCCAGCCGGCCGAGGAATATTAAAACAAACAATAGGAGCCCGGGTAAAAGCATATCTGCCCTTCTTAGTCGCATGAGGAACAAATAAGTTTGGCATCTCTCCAGATGGTCCCCTAAACAAAAAACACAATACCCAGACCTGGGGAGCGCGATGTATTGGCAGAACCATCCCTGGTTGACTGGCTGGTATATTTGTACGATAGCTGCTCGGCCAAACTACATCTTTTGTCGTCTTCCACATTGAGCCGCAACCAGACAAGAAAACTGCCAAAAATGTCAAAATCAATAACGCTGCAAAATTCAATCTTCTCATCTCTATATCTCCTTATCTTAAGGTTATTTTTTTATGTACTTTTTAAAAAACTAATATCCTAATAATACACTATCTATACAGAAAAGTCAAGAGTTTGGGTAATAAGCCATAGAGTATGTTTTGAGAAAACGACACTCCCAAAGGAAACGTTACCCTCAAACATCTGTGGATAAGTGCAAAAAATATAGTTTGGTTTACCTTTAAAAATATTGTATAATTAATAGTAATGAAACCACAAAGATCTTTTAGAAAAATAAATATTGTTGTGGCTGTTTTTGTGTTATTAATCGGCATATCACTTGGCGGTTATTTGGTCTTGAAAAGTAAAATCAGCCAAGCTGATTTTCTTAAAGAGATAGCTCAAAAAATAGAAGACCAAAAAATAATTGATGACCTTGACCGCGACGGCTTGGCTGGCTGGGAAGAAAAAATGCATGGCACTGATCCGAATAATTCTGATACTGATGGCGATGGCTATTTGGATGGTGAAGAAGTAGCGACTGGTTATGATCCGACTAAGCCAGCTCCTAATGATAAATTAGATAGCACCAACAACAACACATCTCAACTAATCAGACCTGAGCCAGGCAACTTAACTCAATTACTAAACTATATTTTAGCTAATCAAATAAAATCCGGTCAGATGCCCCCTTTAGCCAGTAGTCAAGACATAAACTCTTTGGGACCAATTTTTGAAACGGCTATAGATGAAAAAGTTAGCCAAGCCCTCCAAAAAGCCTCAGCTAATTTCTTATTTGAATTTATCCCGCTCTTCCAAAAAGAACAATTTAATTTTGAAACTAGTCCAGAGAATAATTTAGCGGCTATTCGAAATTACGCTAAAGAAGCCAGTCAAAAAATAGGTCTAATTGATTCCTGCCAAGATATCAATAATCCTAAGAACGATGCGGAAATTATCCAAGAAGGCATTGATACTAAAAACTTTAAACAAGTTAATTGCTTGACCAATACTTATCTCCAGGCCTATGAAGAACTATTAAAAATACCCATACCCTTGGACTGGCTTGATATCCATAAAAAATTTCTAACAATTTATTGGAACTTTCATAAGGTTTATCAATATATCCCAAAATACGAAAACGATCCTCTTAAGGGAACAATTGTCTTAGAAAAATTTGAGCAAACTACTAAAAACTTTGCTGACCTTTTGAAAGAAATGAAGGCCGATTTAGACAGCCGTTAAAATAAAATGCCTCTTTTCCAAAAACCTATTTCTCAAAAATCAATCGCCGTTATTTTAATCATGGCAATCAGTTTTTTGGTTGTCAGCCCAATTTTGCTCTTGCCTCGTTCAGCTAACGCTATTGGTTGCCCGGTTTTTGAAACAGCCAGTGTGCCAGAAACGAAACAAACTGTTGTACAAACAGGTTGGCGAGCGGTGACCAAGGCCTATGAATCAGGAAGTTTAACGGCTGCTCTAACTACGGCAGCCGAACAGATCTGGGCCAATGCCCAAAAGATTGTTACCTGGATGAAAAATGTTCTACTTAATCTCCTGCTCCACCAAGTCTTAGCTCAATTAACCAATGATATCGTCAACTGGATTCAAAATGGCGGTGAACCAAGATTTATGTCAATGAGTTTAGATGATTATCTGGGAGATGCGGCTAATAACGCAGTCGGCGCTTTTATTGACCAATATTTAGGAGCTGGCTGGCTGTGCGAACCATTTGATTTAGATATTAAACTAGCTATCTTGGATGTGCCTACTTTTCAAGAAGAAGTCGGGTGTTCTCTTTCGGATATAGTCAGTAACATAAATGACTTCTATGACGATTTTTCTCAAGGCGGCTGGAAAGGCTGGATTGAACTAAGTAAACCAGCAAATAATTTTTATGGAGCTACTTTATTAGCTCAAGCCGAAAAAATGGCTGTTGAAGAAATAGCTAAAAAAGAACTTGCAGAAGATATGGAGATGGGACAAGGATATTTAAGCCCTAAGGACTGCAATTGGTACGATGCTAATAGTAATTTAGTAGAAGAACAAAAAGACGTTTGGGGAACACCACCTTTGCCAGGCCCTTGCCAACCAATGCAACCAATAGACCCGCATAATCCAGGCGCCACAGTAGGTGGTTTTCAGGGCCCCTGCTATAAAAAATGTAAAATCCTCACCCCAGCTTCTTCGGTGAACAGAATAGCTAATGACGCCATTGGTAATTTTTATAGTCAAATTAACGCTCAAATATCAACTATTGATGCCGGTCCTTATTCTGTTTATGTTCAGGCTCTTGCCAGCGCTCTTGTCAACAGGATAACAACAGAGGGCTATGATTTTCTTATGGACGCAGGTGAGCCAGAACCTACTTATGGCGACATTGGCGCCTCGGCGGCCATCGCCGACATAACCAGTCCGGAACAAGCTATGCAAGACCAAACTTATGCTAATTCCTTAATCGGCCAACTTGATCTTCTTGAAGATTACACTGATGATTTTCTTGACGAACAACAAACTAATTTAGCTGTTTTACAGTTAATCTCCACTACTTACGAGGATGGCGTTGTTCCTGCTCTAGATGGTGTAATTACTGGCTATTGTACCTCTACTCATCCTAGTTATGTTACTTGGGCGACAAACGAAAAAGATTACATACAAAATAGTATAATCCCATCCTATAATACCCTGATTGACCAAGTAGAAAATACGGAAATCCCTGACACTCTTTCTCTGGTTAGTAATATTGCTTCATCTGCTTCTCTAATTGAAGATTTTAATGCCAAAGCTGATGATTGGTTAAATATTTGGGAAGATACGGCTGGCAATCTAGCAAACCCTGACTTGCAAGTGGCTGGCGATACTATGAATGATAGTAAAATATTAGCCGTTGAAAGCGTTCAAGGAATACTTACAATAACCAATGGAACATACTCGGCTAGTGACTTCATTGGTCTTTATGGCGAAGTTCAGGAAGCCATCAGTAAAATAGTTCAAGTAAGTCAGGACTTAATCACCGAAAGAGGCAATGCCGATTGGCCAGAAGCAGGTACTTTATATGAAAAATTAGAAACTGCTGCTGATCTCAAAGACCAAGCTGATAATAAGTCGAGTGAGTGCTATAATGACTATTTTGGCGGAAATGGAGCTTAATTAAACAAAGACTCAATATGCCTTCGCTAAAAGATATTCTCATCTTAATTTTTGTTTTATTTGGCTGTCTGGTTATTACTCTTTTTAGTTACAAACAACCAGTTAGTGAAAACCTTCAACAAGCTAAAACATCCAAGGCCATCTTAAGCGAAACCTCGTATCAGGTAAAAGCTTTAATCTGGAACGAAACTAAAGACCTTGAAGAAAGGACTAATAATCAACCCCAAAATAACGAAGAAAATCAGAATGAATCCAGAAGTCCTGAACCCATCCAGAATAACTCTCAACAAGCTAAAGAATCCGATGAAATAATAAGGAATCCTGAGACAATCTTATCTTTGGAAACTATCTTAGCTGAAGTTGAAAATTTAGCTTCAGAACTGAAATTAGAATTTGAAAATATTCAGAAACAAAAAGAAAGTTGTCCTTCTTGCATTGAAAGTAATCAAACTGATAATTCTGCAGAAACGGATCAAGAAGAAAATAAATGTATAGCCGGAAACGTTGATGCAGAGAGCGATTTTTGCAAAGAGGTCTGTGCCAGAAGAGAAGCAGAAATTAAAAATGAAAATACTCAAGCCGGTTTGTTTTTGCCTTTTATAATGTTTGTGCGAACAGCATTGGCATTTGACCCTTGTATGGCTTGTGGTCCTTGCGCCTGTTTATGCCATTGTTGCGGCCCGGTTTGTTGCATCTGAAGACCTTACATAATAATACCTCCGCGTTTGTTGTTACTGCAGAAAATTTATATTAATCTATGTCCATTTTTTTTCCCAAATACAAAAAACTTATTTTAACTTCATTGCTGATTGTTTTAATTAGCTCTTTAGGAATTT
>CAYOWE010000035.1:0-5386 GCA_964407595.1 uncultured Candidatus Saccharibacteria bacterium
ACAAATTCTATACAACTTTCTCTGTCTAGATAAAACCAAGCAATAAAACCAAGAATTAAAACCAGAATTAAAATTCCCAAGAAAGAACGGCTGATAAAGAGTCGAAAGATTTTACTAATCCAAAGCTTTTTTTGAGTTCTCTCTTCCTGGGATAATTTCTTCTCTAAAGAAAAATCGTAATATTTGTAAAATTCTACTTTATTAATGAGAAACTTCTTCATTTTATTTTGATAAAATCGTTTATCAGGATTTTGTTCCAGGAATATTAAAAGAGCCGAAAATTTTACTGCCTCGGCTTGAGAAAGGTTTTTTAATATATTTTTCATTTGAGAAACCCAAAAAAACCATTTGGTTTTATCCCCTTTTAAAGAATCCAAAAGAAGCTTTCTTTCCTTGGGCAGAAGAAATTTCTTAGACAGAGTTTCTAATTCTTTAACTAATTTTCTTTTAGAAGGCATATGTTTTAGGGACTCCAAGTATTCCCAAATACTAAACTTACTCATTAGGCCGACTACTTTGGGAAAAGTTGATTACATCTTTAATCAAACCATTAGAGATGTAAAAGGTTTTTCCTTCTTCGTTTCGTAAAACAGTTGAACGCATAGTAATCTTCAAAACTTCTCCTTCGAAATTACCGATTCCGACCTTGTCGCCAACGCTGTATTGATTCTCAAGTAAAATAAATAAGCCCGAAACAAAATCCTTAACTAAGGACTGGGCGCCGAAACCAATGGCTAAGCCAATAATGCCGGCTCCAGCCAGAATCGGCGCAATATTAATGCCAAAAAGATTCAAAGTCATTAAAAGGATAATGATATAAATTACTACATTGCCCGTAGCGATGAGAATACTCCCCAAGGTCTCGGCTCTTTTTTTTGATGGCGCTTGGCTTTCTTTATTTTCTCCAAGGCTTATTTTAATCGCTCTCTTAACAATCTTTCTCAAAATAATTCTACCCAAAAAGAATAAAGCAATAATCCAAATTACATCAGCGCCGTGTGTTTTAATCAAATCAATGATAAATGATTGAATATTTCCCATGTTTTTATTTAACTAATTTTACAGCGGTGCCATAAACTAAGAGCTCGGCAGCGCCGGCCATAACCTGGGAAGTAGTAAAACGAACAGCTACAATGGCCTCAGCATCCATTTCTTCGGCATTTTTAATCATTCGGCAAAGAGCTTCTTCACGGGCATCATTTAAGGCCTCCACATATTCTTTAATTTCGCCGCCGACAATGCTCCGCAAGCCAGCCAAAATATCCTTGCCAATATGTTTGGCCCGAATAGTATTACCCTTAACCAAACCAAGGGTCTCTTTGATTTGCTGACCAGGAATTTGGTCAGAAGTAGTTAAAATCATATTTTTAATCTTCTTTATCTTTTAGCCGTTCAATAATCATAGAAACCAACATAACTATTGTCCCTAAAATCAAACCAATAACCCCCCATCTGACTATTAGCGGAACCGTCGTATCCTCAAAAAATTTATACAAGCCAAAGCCAATTAAAGCCAAACCACCGAAGGAAAAAATTATTAGCCCTAAAACATTTAATGGTTTCATGCGCCTAAAGCAGTTACGATAATTACTATAACTATAAAAAATCCTAAGATATAAAGCAATGTATAAATCAGCAGAGATAAGGCATCTTTAAAACTTTGATTGAGAGCTAAATGGGCCGAATAACCAAAAACAATTACTCCGCTTACGGCCACTGAAAAAACAAGAAAAATCAGCATTAAAACACTACTTAAAAAAACTGGCGGCGCGGCTAAAAAATTATTAGCCAGCCAAAAAAATCCGCCAGCCAAAGCACAATAAGCAATCATTCCTAAGGCCTGAAAAAAACCGATTAAAAATAGATTTGTTTTCATGTTAATATTTAAAAGGCCTGACTTTGAAACTTTTTAAAAACAAATAAGCAATCAGGCCGCCGGCTAAAGCAGTTAAAAGCTGGGGCCAGCTCATCGTCATAGCCACTTTTGAAGCGATCTCTTTTTTAAGAAGCAAATCAATAACTATTAAACTAGTCCCCCAAAGGAAAAGAAACTTCATTAGACTGGCTGAAATTATAGCCAGCCAATAGTTTTTTTCTCTTAAATAACTGAAAGCCAAAATCAAAATAGCATTGCTAGTCATAATAAAAGGAATCATTGGAGCAAGTACTGGCGGCAAAAGGCCAACTGATAAAGCAATTAAACTTGGCACCAAGGCAATTAAAATTGCCCCTCTGACCCCTAAAAGAACTACTGAAATAAAAAGCACTGCATTAATGATAGGGCCACTAATAGCTTGTTGAAACCCTAGTAAGGGCGCTGTCACGGCAATCCCCGTTAAAAGAATAAACTGACTTAAAACATAAATTTTTTCCTTATTAATTATTAAAGCTTTTACTTGATTCATATTTTTATCCATTAAGAAATTTCAACCTCTCTTTTCTTGGGTGAATATTTTGTGTGGCAAATAGAATGGATGATTTCCTCAGAAGTAAGAAAATCATGATAAACTTTTTTAACTATTGGATTATGATGAGCCAGCCTAATTTCTTTCTGAACATCAATTTGATAAAGACCATCAGCCCTTTTCTGTCTAATTTTACCATCAGTTGGCACTGGTTGTCCACCGCCGCCAATACATCCGCCAAAACAAGCCATTACTTCTACCGCATCATATAATTTGGGATTTTCCTTTAGTTCTTCCAAAACTTTTTTAGCGTTTCCGATTCCGTTAACTACGGCTATTTTTACTGATTTGCCGTTGATTTCTATAACGGCTTTTTTTATCCCCTTCATTCCTCTCACTTGTTTAAATTCTATTTTTGATAATTTCTTTTGAGTTATTTTTTCATAAGCTGTTCGCAAGGCTGACTCAACCACTCCGCCGCTGGCTCCGTAAATCACTCCGGCTCCGCTGGGAATACCCAAGGAGTCATCCAGTTTTTGAGGAGAAATTTTTGCTAAATCAATTTTATGTTTTTTAAAAAGATAAGCTAGCTCTCGGGTGGTTAAAACATAGTCAACCGGCCTCATTCCGTTAACTGCCAACTCTTTTTTTCTAATTTCATATTTCTTAGCCACACAGGGCATTACCGAAACAACAATTATTTTCTCTGGATCAATATTTTCTTTCTTAGCCCAATACGTTTTAATTAACCCGCCCAAAATAACTTGGGGAGACCGGGTTGTGGCTAAATGAGGAATAAATTCCGGATAATTAAATTCAAGAAATTTTACCCAAGAGGGACAACAGGAAGAAAAACAAGGCGTCGTGCCTTTTTCCATCTTTTCTATTAGTTCGTTAGCTTCCTCGGTCGTAGTAAAATCAGCCCCCACACATGTATCAAAAACTTTATTAACTCCTAATTTTTTAATCCCAGCTACTAATTGCTCCGTCATTATTGAACCATAAGGCAAGTCAAATTCTTCGCCAATACTCGTCCGAATAGACGGCGCAAACTGAAAAACAACGATTTTATCTTTATCTTGAAGCGGTTTTTCCACATCTTCAAATTCTCCCAAAGCTTCAAAAGCGCCCACCGGGCAATGAACGATACACTGACCGCAATAGATACAGTCTTTATTTTCATCTTGAGAAGGAATCACTTGAAAAAGATGCCCTTTTTCTTTAATTTCTAAAAAGTTGACTCCCTGCTGCTGGCAAACATCAACACAATTACGACAATCAATGCATTTGGAGCTGTCAAAAATAAGAGAAGGTCCGAATTGATAAACCGGATAGCCGGTCTTTCTATCAAGAAATCTACCAGTTTTAATTTTGTATTTTTCAGCTAATTTAAGGAGTTGACAGTTGAAATCCCAAATACAATCATTACATTCCTCGCAATGTTGGGCAAAAATTAGTTCTAAATTAATTTTTCTGGCTTTTTTAATTTTTGGCGAATCAGTAATAACTTCCATTGACGGTTCTATTTTTGTTGAACAAGCGGTAAATAATCCCTTTTTCCCTTTTATTTCTACTAAACACATGCGGCAATTAGCTTTTATTTTCAAATCAGAATGATAACAAAGAGCCGGAATATCAATTTCATTTTCCCGGGCCACTTCTAAAATGGTCTGGCCCTTGAAACAGTCAATTTTTTTGTTATTAATAATAAGGTTAATTTTCTTTTTCATTAATTAGATTTTTTCTCCAAGAACCTTGCTAATTAAACTATGAAAAGGAACAACTACGCCTTTACCTAAAGCGCAAAAACTGGTTTCTTCTAAAACAAAAAAGAGGTCTTTCAGTAATTTTTTATCGATTTTATCTTTTTCCAGCATTTCAGATATTCGGTAGACGCCCTCCCGACACGGCGTACATTTATCACAATTACCTTCCAGAAAAAAATTAATCCATTTTTTCATTAATGAAAAAGGATTGGTTTTTTTACGGTCAAAAACAACAATGGCTCCTTGTCCCCTGACTGGTTGGTCTAATTCATTGGCTAATAAGATTTCGCCTGAAGCGCCGCCGCCTGACTGAACATAGAAATCAAAATTAGGCCAATTATCAGTTTCCCTTAGGGTTTGTCCGATTGACTGGTCTTCGGGCAATTGATAAACTCCCTCGTTTCTCACCTCTCCGCTGATGGAGTAAAAACGAGTTTTTTTATACTGGTTTTTGGCAATTTTAGACACCTGATAAAACGTTTCCAGGTTATTAATTAATGTAGGACAGCCGAAAAGACCAGCTTGGGAAGGAAAGGGCGGTTTTATTCTCGGTTCGGGCCTTTTTCCTTCTATGGTTTCGAAAACAGAAGTTTCTTCGCCAGCCAGATATCCGCCGGTTTTCTTAAAAAGAGTAATTGACAAATTCCCTATCAGTTTTTCTAAAGTTTCTTTGAACTTCTCATAATAATCTTTACGCAGATAAATATAAGCAGAACTACAATCAATGTTTTCCAGAGCTATTTTTACTCCGCTGACCACCTCGGCCGGATAATTCTCTAAAATAAAACCATCTTTAAAAACATTTGGTTCGCCTTCCGAAGCATTGCAAATAATGTATTTCTTTTTAGCTTTAGCTGACTTAACCATTTCCCATTTTAAGCCCGTTGGAAAAGCCGCCCCGCCCCGACCTAAAAGTTCGTTTTCTTTTAATTTATTGATAATGTCTTTATTCATATGTATAATATAGCACATATTGAAAAAATGGTGAAATATGATAGATTAAAACTATGTTGTTAGAAATAAAAAACTTAAAAGTTAAAGCAAATAACAAGGAAATACTAAAAGGAATTAACTTGTCTGTAAAACAAGGGCAAGTCCAGGCTCTTTTGGGTCCTAACGCTTCAGGCAAAAGCACCCTGGCTCAAGTTATTGTTGGTCAGCCTAAATATCAAGTCAGTCAAGGAAAAATTTTCTTTAACCAAAAAGAAATTATTA
>CAYOWE010000036.1:0-1291 GCA_964407595.1 uncultured Candidatus Saccharibacteria bacterium
AACCTCGACTAGAACGTACTTGCGAGCCCGCTCCCGCCTGAAAACCAGGCATCACCATAATCAAATTTGAACCAATACTTTCAATACTTGACTGAATTTGACCCTGAGCGCCCTGCCCGATAGAAATCATGGCTACGACTGAACCAATGCCGATAATAATACCCAGAATCGTCAGGCCTGACCTGACTTTATTCATAAATATGGCAGAATATGTTTCTTGCAGTAAATCAGATATTATCATGTTATCTTGCCATTAATAAAACGCTGATGTTTATTTTGCCCGTCTTCAACAATCCGGCCATCAATAATATGAATGATTCGGTTAGCGTGTTCAGCCACATAACGTTCGTGGGTAATAAGCACAATGGTTCTTTTATGCTCAGCATTAAGTTTTTGAAATGTTTCCAAGACAATCTCACCTGTTTTAGTATCAAGATTACCAGTCGGTTCATCAGCTAAAACCAAGGAAGGATTATTGACCAAGGCCCGGGCAATGGCCACTCTTTGCATTTGTCCGCCGGAAAGCTGATTAGAAAGATGGTAATAATGTGATTCTTCAAGTCCAGCTTCTTGAAGCACTATTTTGGCCTGCTCTTCTCTTTTCTCGCGCGGAATACCTGCGTAAACGAGAGGCAGAAAAACATTGCGAAGTACGGTTGCCCGAGGCAGTAAATTAAACGACTGAAAAACAAATCCGATTTTATTCTTTCGAATATCTGCCAATTCATCGTCAGAAAGCTGGGATACATCTTGCTCGTCTAAAAAATAATTCCCATTAGTTGGTGTATCCAAACATCCTAAAATATGCATCAGAGTTGATTTACCAGAACCAGAAGGACCCATAATAGCTACGAACTCGCCTTCCTCAATTTTAAAAGAGACGCTCTTAAGCACCTTAGTTTCTACGCTTCCGCTTTGATAAATTTTATCAATATCTCTACATTCAATCATGATTTGATAAACTCATCATAAGTATTTAGCGCATTATTCTCATCATTTGACCGCTACCCCCAAATCCACTGTTTGACTGCGTCTGAGTTTGATTAATATTTGAGTTTATGGTTTGAGTTACCACAAGATCGCCCTCTTTGAGTCCGTTAATAACTTCGGTCATAGTGTCATTGGAAAGGCCAGTTTGGATTGACTGGGTCTTTAAATCAGAAGCAGATATGGCACTGGCGATATTAGCTGCAGCCGTATAAGATCCTCTATCCGCCCCATCTACTAATTCTACATAGGAAATATCACCTTGTTGTTTTATGGCCGAGCTTTGGACCATCAACGTATCTGG
>CAYOWE010000036.1:1391-2534 GCA_964407595.1 uncultured Candidatus Saccharibacteria bacterium
TCAGCCAAACTTTGTTGAGCGCTTAATAATGCGTCCTCTTTTTGCTGAATAGCAATTTTCTTAGCTCTGATATCAAAATCATCAGCCCCTTCCTTTAAATCCTCCAGCGATATTTCCAATTCCTTGATTGAACGCTCGACATCAAGAACCGACTCCCGATTATCCTCTAAAGCCCTTTCAACCAACAACAAGCTTGAAAGATGCCCGTTGATGGTCGAAGTATAAGAAGACAAAGAGGATTGATACCGGATTACCTGATTATAAACAGACAAATCGTATTGGGAACGATAATCAACATAGTAATTTAATAAATCAATTTCATTTTTAATTGTTTCGGAAATATCCCGGACTGTTCCAATCGTTTCTTCTAAAAGCGCCTCTATCTCTTCCTGTTCGGAGTAACGACCAGTGCTTTTATAATTATCAAAATTTTGGTCGTATTTATCCCTAGCGGTTTGATAACTTGTTTCAGCCACCCTGATTAATTGGTTTAATTTTCCCAAATGGTCCTGGTCGGTGGAATTTTTTAAAACGGAAATATTATCAAAAGTCTGGAAAAATGATTCGTCTTTTGATATATCCTCGCTGTAAATCACATCTTCTAAATTAGTCATAACCGTGGGTAAATCTAAAAAAGCATCGGTAATATCATTAAAGGCGTCCTCGTAACCTTCCAGGATATCGTCTTCGGCTTTTTGTTTGGACTGTTCAGCTTTGGCTAAATTATTCTCCGCCTTTAATAAATCAAGTTCGCCAACTGGTTTAAGTAATTCCTCTAATTCGAGTTGGGCGGTTTCCAAAGATGTTTGAGCGTCACGAACTGATTTTTGAGCATCGCGGCTATCTATCTGAACAAGCAAAGCGCCGGATTTGACTTCCTGTCCTTTTTTCACGCCAACATAAACCACATCGCCGGAGACCTTTGGCTTAATATCTATCTGGTCAGAAGCCGAAACCTGACCGCTTCCGGGAATAGAAACAATCAAAGTGCCTTTTTCAACCGCCGCGGTCATATATTGGGTGGTATTATTATCTTTAGTTAATCCTTGATATCCAAAATAGCCTCCGATGATAATCATAAGGAGGCTTATTAAGGATATGAATTTGTGTTGAATCAGTGACTTGAATATTTTAGAAAACATA
>CAYOWE010000036.1:2634-4467 GCA_964407595.1 uncultured Candidatus Saccharibacteria bacterium
GCAATTTCTTTAAAGTTTTTGCCCTCGGCCCAGTAATTTTTAATCTCGCCAACACTAATACCAAAGAACTCGGCTTTGTTTTCAAACATTGTTTCTTGATGCTGGGCTATTTCTTCAGGTGTAGCATTATTAAACCCGCCGAACCAACCATGAGCTGAAGCAACTCCAGTACCAGCCAGGACTAAAGCTAAAACAGGCAGAATTGTATAAGCGAAATATTTTTTACTCATAAAATAAACTCCTTTATTATTTAATATTCTCGACCTTTATCCTGTACCATCTTCCTTAGAGAGGATAACAGGATAGGTACGAGGCTCTACTTATTAATACAAAAAATAGGCAATTTTCTTTCATTTATAAGAATAAAAAAGAAGGCCAAAAACGAGCAAAATTCCTCTCTTCTCGTTTGACCTTCTTAATTATTAATACAAATTAAAAGTTTTTTTCTTTCAACAGCTATTTATGCCAAGGCACCGGCATATGAGGCCGCCGCTGAAAAATCTCAAATTGCTCATCAACTTTACGAACGCCAAAAGATTGCACTACGCCATCGTCCCGTTTTCCTAAAATTACTACCCTGTCGCCTTCTTTAACACCTGGGCCTAATGGAGAATGAATAGTTGAAGTAGCCAGAATAGTCAATACCTCACCCTCAGCTGTTTCTAAATAAAAACCATTATCTATTATTTCAGAAATAATACCATAATGGACATCGCCTAATCTCGGCATGCCAAAACCACGATAGAATCCACCCATCATTGGCAGTTTTCTTTCTTGGGCTTTCCAAAAAAAGTCTGAATGTAGATGTGTTCTGCTAATTGCAAAACTACCCAGAAGAGCAAAGATAATAATACCTAAGATTGAATAAAGGATTGGGCGACGATAGGAAAAAGAAAAATGTTTAACCAGTAATTCTAAAATGATTACTAGAATTAGGGCGATTATAATCAAAAGCCAAGGTAATGACTTAACAAGGATTCCCATCGCCCCAAAGCCAAATCCGGGTAAAAACCATGCTCCGCTGGCCCTTAAATTAAAAAGAATGAAGCTGACTAGAAATAAGACAAAAAGAGCAACTAATAAAGTCATTAAAGCAATCAAAACAGCTCTCAAAATAAAATATATTTTGGGTCGCATCTTTATCTGTCCTTTTTTTATTTTATTGAAAACTTTATTACTTATTGAACCCATATTTTTGAAAAAGAGATTTCATAATTTCTTTACCCCTCTTTAATCTAATGCCAACTGTGGCAATTGGAATATGTAAAACATCGGCGACTTCCTGATAAGTTAAATCCTCAAAATAGTATAAAACTAATGGCTCACGATACTTAGGGTCTAATTTATCAAGACATTTATCCAACATCTGATTAAGTTCCCGTTGATTAATTTCTTTATCAGCACTCTCTTTGGAAACAGAATGGGGCCATAAGATATCTAAGTCAAAAAAAGGCAATGGCTCTTTGCCTTTCTTTTTAATAGCGTTAATAAACTCATTATGGGCAATACGATAGAGCCAGGCCGAAAACTTTCTTGAAGCGTCAAAACTCTGGATATTAGTGTAGACCTTAATAAATACTTCTTGGACCAAATCCTCAATATCATTGTGATTAAAAAGGAATTTTCTCCCATAACGCAACATCTTCTCTTGATACCTCTTAACTAATATACCAAATGACTCAATTTTACCTGACTGAACCATAAGTACAATTTTCTCGTCTGGAAGCCGATTTAGCAATTTAGACATATATGGCTCCTATTATTTTATACAGTAAACTTCTTTTTTTATTTCAAATATTTCTCATATTATTTTACCACGCTTTGTCTTAAAAA
>CAYOWE010000037.1:0-4349 GCA_964407595.1 uncultured Candidatus Saccharibacteria bacterium
TTAAACATCATTAATTCCATTTTCAAATGGTGACCATTATTGCCAACCATTCTTAAATGAGCAACCTCTAAATCTTCAGCTAAAAACTTTGGCTCAGGATTAGCCCGACCAAAAGGAGCAAAAAGCTGAATTTGGTCATAATTCTGCCAGGTAATTTCTTCCAAAGATAATTCTGTATCAATATCCAAATAAGGAATTAAATCTTCACTCTTTAATTGAGCTTCAGCCATCTGATTAAAAATTTCTTTGACCTGCTCTAATTTTTCTTTTCTCATTTTAAAGCCAGCTGACATCTTATGCCCGCCAAAATCATCAAAGAAATCAGCGCATTTTTCAATCGGTTCCATTAAGTTAAATTTAGGAATAGTCCGACAGGAAGCACGAATTATCCTTCCAATTTCTTGATAGATAATTGCCGGCCGACAATATTTATTAGCGATCTTGCCAGCTACCAAACCGACCAGACCGACTGGCCAATCAGCGCTGCCTTCAAAGATTAATTTTGGATTGACTTCTTGGGTAAATTTTTTTTCTAAACGGCTTTTTACTTCTTGAACAATCTTATCAGTTAAGCTCTGTCTGGCTAAATTATTCTGATTAATTTGTTTAGCTAAACTGGCCGCTTCTTTTTTATCTTGAGTGATTAAAAGCTGGAAAGCTCGATTAGCGTGGTCCATCCGACCAGCCGCATTTAGGCGCGGCCCTAAAATATAGCCAAGGGTATAGGTATTAAGATTAGTTGCCGGCGCTTCCCCATTTAAAGACGGTTGAGTTAATTGAGGGGCTACTTGAGCTATTTTCATTAATTCCTGAAGGCCTGGCCATTTAGTTTGAGCTAAAACCCCTAAACCGTATTTAACTAAAGTTCGGTTCTCGCCAATAATCGGCATGACATCAGCTACCGTAGCCAAAGCCACCAAATCAAGCAGCCATTTTTTTAGAGAATTTGTCTGATTATTTAAGGGAATGCCTCCCCCTTTTTGGGAGTCGGACTCCAAAATTAAAGCACAGACCAGTTTGTAAGCGACAGCGGCTCCGGCTAAGCTTTTAAAGGGATATTTGTCTTTTTTCTGCCAGGGGTTTATTAGGGCAACTGCCTTAGGTAAGTCATCTCTTAATTTATGGTGGTCAGTAATAATAATATCAATACCTAAAGAATTAGCTAAGACCACTTCTTCAAAATCAACACTGCCACAATCAACCGTAATAATTAAATTAGCCCTGGCTTTGGCTAATTCCTTAATCGCCTGATCATTTAAACCATGGCCTTCTTTAGCTCTATCGGGAATATAAATATCAAAATTTTTAACTTTTAAGGCACGGAAGGTTAAAAATAAAATAGCGGCAGCACAGACTCCGTCAGCATCAAAATCTCCATAAATTACTATTTTTTCTTGCTTTTTAATCGCCTCAAGAATTCGCTTAACCGCCTTTTTCATTCCTTTAAGTAAAAACGGGCTATGAAAATCTTCTTGAAAATCAGGATTAAAAAATTCGTCGATTTGCGGTTGGGTCTTGAAACCGCGATTATAAAGAAGTTGAGTAATTAAGGGAGAGTATTCGGGAAATTGTTTAAAAAAAGCGCTGGGCGCTTTTGGTTTAAGTTGCCAATTCATAATTATTCAAGAGCCTCTATGCCTGGCAATTTCTCGCCAGCCAGAAACTTAAGCATGGCACCGCCGCCGGTAGAAATATGGCCTATCCTATTTGTTAAATTTAGTTGTTCTAAAAGAGTAATCGTATCACCGCCGCCAACTACCGAAAAAGCTGAGCTTTGCGCCACGGCTTGGGCGACGGCTCGGCTGCCAGAGGCAAACTTAGCTACTTCAAAAACTCCCATTGGGCCATTCCAAACAATCATTTTAGCTTGAGATATTATCTGATTAAAAAGCTGAATGGTATCTGGCCCAATATCCAAAATCATTTCCTTTTCTTCAGTCTTGCCCACCGGGACAATCCGACTAGGCGCTTGACCCTGAGCATCAATTGAAGCAATAACATCGACCGGGATATGAAGTTTAATATTGGTTAATTCTAATTTTTTGACTTCATCAACCATCTCTTCTTCAACCACTGATTTGCCGATAGCAAATCCTTTAGCGCTGATAACTGTATTGGCTAAAGCGCCTCCTAAAATTAAGCTATCAGTTTTTTCTAAAAAGCTTTTAATCACCTTGATTTTAGTGGAAATCTTAACTCCACCAATAATGACCAATAAAGGATGGACTGGCTCATCTAAAATTTTAGAAAGAGCTTTAATCTCTTTTTCCAAAAGCAAACCAGCCCGATGCGGTAAATATTGAGGCAAGCCGACTATTGAAGCATGAGCCCGATGAATTGTTCCAAAAGCATCATTAACATAAACTTCCCCTAATTTAGCTAATTGTTGGGCAAAATCCGACTGATTATTTTTCTCTCCAGCCTGGAAACGCAAATTTTCTAATAAGAAAATCTCTCCAGCTTGAATATTTTTGAGCCGCTTTTCAACTTCCTGACCCAGACAATCATCTAGTTTAACTACCGGCTGACCTAAAAGCTCCTCTAATCTTTGAGCCACTGGATTTAAACGCAAGCTTTCTACGATTTTACCTCCGGGCCTGCCTAAATGAGCCAAAAGGATAATTTTAGCTCTTTGTTCAAGTAAATAACGAATAGTCGGCAAAGCGGCTTCTAAACGCCAGTCCTCCTTTTCATCAACTCGCCCATCATTGCCCAAGGGAACATTAAAATCAACTCTAACGAGAACTCTTTTATCTTTAAAATTAAAATCTCGGAGAAATTTCATTAAAAGCAAGGCAAGCTCAGGATATGTTTTTTTTCAGCTAACGCGAAATTTCCCAGCGCGAAATTTCGCGGCAGTGAATTGCTTGCTCTTTTTGCTTCGCAAAAAACCATGCCCGCTCGCAATTCAATGCCGCTGAAAAAACATATCCCGAACTTACGCCTTATTGTCCAACAGCATTCTCAACAATCTTGACAAACTCCGTAGCATTTAAAGAAGCATTGCCAACTAAGACTCCATTCATAGCCGCTCCCTTGATATAGTCAGTGGCGGTTTGGCTGGTCACACTGCCGCCATAAAGAATTTTAACTTTTTCGGCTATGGCGCGATTATAAAATTTAGTCAAAGTTTTACGGATAAACAAAGCTGCTCTCATAGCTTCGTCTGACGAACAAGGAACTCCGGTGCCAATTGCCCAAATTGGCTCATAAGCAATTACTATTTCTCTAATTTTAGCCGCCGAAATCCCCATCAAATCTTTTTCTAATTGCTCGCCAACTTTTAAACTCATTTCATTAAGCGGCTGACCTTGAGAATTAAAGGTATCCCTTACTTCTTCGCCAAGACATAAAATAGGTCTAAGGCGGGTTTTCAAAGCCGTCTTGATTTTTTTGTTAATAAGTTCGTCGCTCTCTTTAAAATACTTTCTTCTTTCTGAATGCCCAATAATGACATATTGACAACCCAAGTTTTTAAGCATTAAAGGAGAAACTTGGCTAGTATAAGCGCCTTTTTCTTCCCAAAAACAATCCTGCCCGCCAAAGGCAAGTCCGCCTCTGGCAGAGGCGATCAAATAATACAACCAAATAAACGGCGGACAGATAACTATTTCCGCCTCTTTTATTTTCCTGACCTCTTTCTCGACCGCCCCAAAAAGATGCTCCGCCTCTTTTTGAGTCGTCGGATTCATTTTCCAATTAGCGATAATTAGTGGTTTTTGGTCCATTTTTAATTCTTCTTTTAATTATTATTCCGACAACTATAATCAAGGCCAGAATGACAAAAAATAAAGAAATTTCTTTATAATACCCAGCCAGCAACGCCTGATTAGAGCCGAAAGCGTATCCTAAAACAGCTAAAATTATAACCCAAATGCCAGAACCTAAAGAAGTGTAAAAAACAAAGCTCTTTAAATTCATTTTAGAAAAACCAGCTGGAACAGAAATTAATTGTCTTATCCAAGGAACTAACCGACCAATAAAAGTAGAAAGGTTGCCGTATTTCAGAAAATACTTTTCTGCCTGAACCAGCTTTTCGGGATTAATTAATAAAAACTTGGAAAATTTCTTTCCAGCCAAAGCATAAATGATTTTACGGCCCAGAGTATAAGCTAAATAATAATTGATTAAAGCGCCCAGTAAACTACCCATTATTCCGGCAATGATCACTAAATAAATATTAAACCGACCCTGCTGAGCTAAATAAGCAGCTGGCGGAACAATAATTTCTGAAGGGAAAGGTATAAAAGAGCTTTCTATGGTCATTAAAACAACTACTCCCAAATATCCTATCTTCAAAATTATACTGGTTACTAAAGAAGCTAACCAAACAAAAATACTTTCTATCA
>CAYOWE010000038.1:0-3345 GCA_964407595.1 uncultured Candidatus Saccharibacteria bacterium
AAAATATATGCTTTTAGAATGTCCTGTAGGCGAAGGTCTCTTTTTTGCCGGTCTGAAACATGTAGCTATCAAGATAATCGCCTCCTATACCGAAGACCAAATCATAACCTCTGACCCAGCCCAGTTATTAGAAATACAAAAAGCTAAAGAGGAATTAGCCGAAGAGGAGGGAGTGACAGCTGAAAACGAATCCATTCCTCAACCAACGGCCGCGCCGTCTGTGCCTGAATCTACGCCTGAAACCTCCTCTGAACCAACGGCGGAACCTGCTACTGAATCTATCCTTGAGCCTTCTACTGAACCCGTTGCTAAGCCGGTTACTGAACCTGCTCCTCAACCCGCCCCTGAACCCATACCCGAACCTGTTCCCAAAGAAGAAAAAGATACTGCCTATTAATCCCCATAATGATGAGCCCCTAATAAAAAAACGATGCCTGATTATAGCGCCCAACTTAATCAAGACAGAGCCAAAGACTCTAAAAAGACAGTCAAAAAGAAGCCGAAAGCAGTTCAACCAACCAGCGAAATTACTGATGTCGAATTTATGATTATTGGTGCCATAGGAGCCACTAATGACTTATGTGACTGGGTTGGCCTAGATTTACTTCTTTTTAGGATGATTGACTTAGTAACCGCCGGCATCCTCGGACTCTGGTGTTTAATACGGCTCCATAAATTTCCCAGCGCCAGATTTGGCCTAACACTCTTAGTCGAATTAATCCCCGGATTAGGCGACATATCGCCAACTTGGACTATTTTTATTATTAGTGTATATGCTGAACAAAAAGGATATCTGCCCAAAACCTTAACCAAATTAACCAAAGCAAAATGAATAAAAAACAAAATCTAATTAGTTATCTTCCTCTCTTGCTTTTTGTTTTCTGTTTTCTGTTATTTTTCCCAGTTCAAAGCCAAACCTCAGAAATCAGCATCACATTGACTTGGTCAACTGATACTTATGTTCCTCTTGATTATCCAGGCAAAGCCCTGCCCACTAGAGGAAGCACTATAGAGGTAGCAGCTAATGTTGATTGGCCAGCTAAAGCACAGAAAATTAATCCCCACGAATTAGTCTATAATTGGTTCCTTGATGACCACATTCAAAAGGCAGATTCTGGACAAGGCAAACAAACTTTCCAATTCAATATCGGAGATAGTCTTACACGCCGACGCTTAGTTAAAGCGAAAATAGAAAATACAGAAGGAATCCTCATCGCCTCAACGCCTTCTTATCTTTCCATAAAACCTCACCAGCCAGAAATTATTCTTGAAGCAAAAATCCCATCCTTAGAACCCTTAAATTCAATCCCGAAGTATCAAATCTCCTCTAATCAGGAAATAGAATTTGCAGCTAAACCTTATTTCTTTAATATTAAAGATAAAGATGAGTTGAATTATCACTGGAATTTGGCTGGAGAAGAGGCCTCTCAAATCAGCCCTGATAATCCTAATGTTTTTATCTTGAAAATTGGTCAAATAAGTCAATCCATTAAACAAGAGTTAGCCGTTGGAGTAGAGAATAGAAATAATCCTCTTCAAAAAAGCCAGATGACGGCGGCAATAATTCTTGTCCCGTAGGATTGCGGGATTAATTCTATGAAAAAAATCTTCTTTATATTCTTATTATTAATTATTTTTTATTCTTTGTTCTTTGTTCGCTTTACTTTGGCTGATTATAAAATAGAAGTGGCTATCCCCGGCGGACCGGCAGCTGGAACAGAGGTAACTTTGACGGATTATATCCGCTATATCTATCTTTTTGGCTTATCCCTGATTGGTATAACTGCTTTAGGCGCCCTGGTTTACGGCGGTTTTACTTATATGCTTTCGGATACAATTACCTCAAAAGACGATGCCAAAAAATACATTTGGGGAGCAATTTCTGGCTTGGTTTTAGGCCTGGCTGCTTATTTAATTTTAAACACCATTAATCCGGATTTAGTTAGTTTAGAAAAACCATGCAGTCTAGATAATTGTCCAGCCAGATGTGAAATACCTTGCGATACTGCTGCTAGTTATTATTGGAATTCCATCTCTTGCCAATGTGAATTAATGATAGGTCCTTAATACTAACCTAACTATAATAAAACCATTAAAATCATATGTCTCTTAAAAAAATCCTCATTATCTTAATCATCCTACTTGTCCTTGTAGTAGGTTTTTTAGTCGTTTATAATTTTTTCCTTAAAAAAGAACCAGCTCCACCATCTACTCCACCAACCACAACCACTCCAACAACATCGCCAACTGGCCCCATCCAAGCCCTCTCCCAAGACCCAGTTTTATCACCAACCATTGACGGTCAAAAGGTGAAATATTATTCAAAAAACAATGGTCAGGTCTTTGAGTCAAACTTTGACGGTTCATCCCAGGCTCGCTTATCTTTTAATATCCTTCTTAACCTTCTGAAAGTCATTTGGTCACCAAACAAAGATAAAGTGATTGCTATTTTTGAAGAAAGTGGCTTATTAGAAAAATATCTCTATGACTATAATACAGATGTAGCCACTGCTTTAGATAAAAAAATCCGCTGGATAACTTGGTCGCCCATTGAAGACAAAATCGCTTATCAATATTATAATTCTCAGACCGAAGATAATAACATCAGCCTAGCTAATTCCGATGGTTCTCAATGGACAAATATTCTGACTACCCGAATGAAAAACTTAATTGTGGAATGGCCAAGTTCAGGTCAAGTATCTATTAGAACCAAACCAAGCGGCTTAGCCCAAAGTGTCGTTTATACAATTGATTTAGCGACTGGTGATTTCCAAAAAATCATCAGTGAAACTTATGGCTTAACTGTTCTTTGGTCGCCTTTAGGAGATAAACTACTTTTTTCCGAAACCGATAATCAAGGCAAGAATCTCAAATTAAAAATAGCTGACTTGGCTAAGTCAACTACTGGCGAATTAAGTTTTGCTACTTTGCCCGAGAAATGCGTCTGGAGTCAAGACAACCGAACTATTTTCTGCGCAGTGCCTAAAAATATCTCTGACTCAGCTACCCTACCAGACGATTACTATAAAAAGCAAGTTTCCTTTACTGACGAGTTCTGGGCAATTAATTTAGATACTCAAGAAACAATTAGAATTTTTATTCCAGAAAACAAAGTGACAGCCACTTATGATGCCAAACAATTACTTTTATCTCCCTTAGAAGATTATATTCTCTTTATTAATCAGAAAGATGACTTGCTTTATAGTTTAGAGCTATAATCGGCAACAAGGAAGAAATGAAAATAAATTTTCATTTCAACCGAGTGAACTGATTAGAAGCCATGCCTATAAGCAGCCAGAAAATAATTGATAAATCGTTTTTCCAGTAGGTAGTATCAACTAAGCC
>CAYOWE010000039.1:0-3060 GCA_964407595.1 uncultured Candidatus Saccharibacteria bacterium
TCTATTTTTTCAACTTAATCTCGTATAAAATACCCTCTATTCTCTTTAGATTCCTCTCTGTCTCATCATATTTGTGTCTCAATTTTCCCATTAAACCAATTTTAGTCAGTTCTTCAACAATCCCCTCAACCGCTTTTTTGTATAAAAGAATTTCTTGAGAAGATTTCGAGTGAGCTATAGTGATAGCTTTTCTGACCAGCTCGCCGGTAAAATCACATATCCCACCAATTATTTCTTCTGAGTCAGCTTTAATAAAATCGGGAATTTGCTTATGGGATTCGGTCAGGAAATTATAAAAAGTTAAAGCCTCAATGTATTCTTCCACCGCTTCCTTGTAAAAGCCACGATTTAACAAATCGCTGTTCTTCTTAACTAATTTATTAAGCAATTCAAAATCTATTTCTGCTTCTTTAATTGCCTGCTGGCTCTCTTTGATATTGTCTCGCCGCAGCAAAGCAATAGCTTTTTTAGAGCCAGCCCTAATCTGATTAGAAAAATTCTGCAGCTGATAAATTAAATCCTGCCCGGCCTGATACTTTTTAATTGATTTCTTCAATAAATTATTCATAATTGGGCTGGTATTTCATAAACACACTCTACCACCTTTAGTTTATTAATCAACTGCTGTTTCAATAGTTCAAAATGTTTAAAAATAAAATCAGCTAAATATCTTATCCAAAAGCTTATGGCGACCCTCTTTGGTCTTGGCTGAATAAGGAATAATTTCATTGTCGCCAGTTTTTTCCTGAATAATTTTTAATTGCCCGATTAATTTATTTTTTTTCAGCTTGTCAATTTTATTAACCACTACCACGACTGGATATTTATTTTTATTTAACAAGTCCAGCATTTCTTTATCAAACTCGCTAAGCCCGATTCGGACATCAATAATCAAAACTACTTTTTTAAATTTAATTTCAGAACGAAATAAGTACCAAAGAATCATTCTCCTAATTTTTTCTTTTTGTTTAGGGGATGTTTTTATAAACCCATAGCCAGGTAAATCAACAAAATATATTTTTTTGTTAATCAGAAAGAAATTAATTTGTCTGGTTTTCCCCGGCTTAGCTCCTGACTTAACTAAGTTTTTTCTATTAACCAACGAGTTAATGACACTTGACTTGCCTACATTAGACCGACCTACAAAAGCTACCTGCGGTCTTTCATCTTCTAATATCTCATTAGTTCCAATAATTCCTTTAACAAATTCAGCTGTTTTGATTTCCATAGTATTCTCATTCTATCAAAAAACCGCCCCTTTGGCGAATTAATAAATCTATAAAAAAGCCATCAACACCTTAATAGATGTTAATGGCTTTGAATAAAAAACTAGGCGCTTAGCGCTTCTATTTTTTCTTTGGCCCTCTCCATCACCATTTTAGCTTCAGCTACCTTTTCTTGACGAGCATTTTCTTTTAACAATATCCTTAAGACAATAAGCACTTGGGCATATTGTGAACCAGCCACGGCCGCTTCCTCAATTGTCTTAAATTTATTTTTGTCTTTATCTCGAAACGCTAATGCTTCCAAAACAGCCAAATCATGTTTGGTGACCTCTCGCCACTTTTCAATTAGAAAATTGAGCTTCCCTAAATGTCCTAAGATTTTTATGAACTTGGGACGGTTTTTCACAAAATGAGGCAAAGGCGACTCTGGCTGATTTCCATAATCCTGATGCTCAATCCAGGCCAATTTGGCAAGGGTATACAGAAAGTCCAAAGCAATCCTGTTGTTATGCTCATTGGATTGAAAAATACCAGAAGGGATATTATCCTCTTCCGAAAAAAACCATAGGATTTTATCAAGAATCTGAGAGTCATCCCTCACTATCCACCACCAAGAAGGATTGACAGATTTTCCTTCTTCTGTGTTTTTAAAAACTCTTTGACAGAACATTACCCAGGCCTTTTGAGCAATTTTCTCTCTGACATATGAAACAGTGCATTCACCAAAGATAGTATGGAAGTTCTCATTTCTCCTCTCTTCTGGTAAAGAAAATAACCCGATGCTTTTGTAGCCATAGGCCATTTCCAGATAGAAAAAAATACGCTCCTGAAACTCATTAGCCTGTCTATAAATCTCAGCATCAAACCCGTAATGCAGAAGACTGACAATCTCGTGGACCTTTTGGGCTTTATTAAAACATTCTTTCCACTCTCTCCAGCTGAAAGAGAAATCAATCTCTTTATCATACAGCTGGTGCCATTGCCTAATTTCTTTCAGATTAGCTAACATTTCCAAACCTCCTTCAAAAGATTAAAGAACTAAGCCGAGCTATTTACGGCTATAAATAAATTATAGGAAATGTTTAAATTTGTCAAGGCAATGTATACTTATGTCAACGAACGAATTTCGTTAAAAAACATTTTTTTATCTATTTAACAACCAGACACTATAGACTAAATAAGTAGCAAAAATAACCCAAGTCAGATAAGGCATCAGTAAAATAGCTGACCAGCCAGAAAGCGGCCGGATGAAGATAATCAAAACTAAAACTGAAAGACCAAGCAAGCCAGCTTCCCAGACGGCCGGTCCAATTAAATGCTGATTAAAGAAAAGGAAGCTCCAGCCAATATTGAGGCCAGCGTTAATCAGCAAAACAACGATAATCCACCAAAAGCGGCCTTGATGAGGTATCTTATTCCAGACAATCAGCGCTGAAATAGCGCCTAAAATAAAAATTACTGTCCAGGCAAAACCAATCACCGACCCTGGCGGCGTCCAAGCGGGCAATTTAATCGTCCGATACCAATCCAGGCCACTGTTGGTCAGCCAACTTCCCAACCAAGCCACTCCTAAAGTAGTCAATGGAATAACCAAATAATTTAATTTCATAATTTTATTTAACCTCTAATAGGCCTGATTACTTTTTATCATCCGTCGGCAATTCTTTACCCATCTTCTCAAAAGCCCTTAAGATTTCCAAGGGCACGGCAAAGACAATCGTATTGGACTGGTCGGAACTAATATCATTAATTGACTGAAGGGTTCTTAGATGGAGACCGCCCTTGGCCCCGGTTAAAGTCCGAGCCGCTTTAGCCATATTATTGGCGGCCATGA
>CAYOWE010000040.1:1464-2970 GCA_964407595.1 uncultured Candidatus Saccharibacteria bacterium
AAAATTAGCTAATTCATTTGAGGGAGTAGAAAAGGCCTATGCTATTCAGGCCGGTCGGGAAATCAGGGTCTTTGTTCGACCCGAGGAAATAGATGACTTAGCGGCTCATCATCTGGCTAAAAACATTGCCGAACAAATCCAGCAAGAACTCAAATATCCCGGTGAAATCAAAGTTAATCTTATTAGAGAAACCAGAGTAACCGAATACGCCCGCTAAAAAATTTCTTATCTTTATGAAAATACTCTTTTTTGGCGATATCGTTGGCCAGCCCGGTCGTCAAGCAATTAAAAAAATTCTGCCCCAATGGCAGAAGAAATATCAACCGGACTTGATTATAGCTAATGGAGAAAACTCAGCTCATGGCAGCGGCCTTACTGAAAAATGTCTAAATGAAATTATGGAAGCAGGTATTGACTTTGTTACTTTAGGTGACCATACTTGGAAACAGAAAGGCATAACCGCTCTTTTAAACGATAAAAAAATGCCTTTAATTAGACCAGCTAATTTTCCACCAGAAGTACCTGGTCAAGGTTATCGTTTAATTGAATTAAGAACCAAAAAGATTCTGGTTATTAATCTGATTGGCCGGGTCTTTATGCACGAAGATTATGATTGTCCCTTCAGAAAGGCTGATGAAATTCTGGAAGAAAAAGCCGAGGAAGCTGATATTATCATTGTCGACTGGCATGCAGAAGCAACTTCAGAAAAAATTTGCTTGGGCTGGTATTTAGACGGTCGAGTTTCCGCTGTTTTAGGCACCCATACTCACGTCCCCACAGCCGATGCCCGCATTTTACCTAAAGGCACGGCCTATATCTCTGACGTGGGCATGGTTGGTGTCAGAGATTCCAGCTTAGGTAGAAACAAGGAAGCGGCTATCAAAAGATTTCTTACTCAAATGAACCAAAAATTAGAAGTGGCCGAGGGACCGGTTGAGGTGGATGCGGTACTCGTGGAAATAGGCGAGAAAGGCAAAGGGAAGAAAATAAAGCCAGTTCAAGAGATTGTTGCCTTTTAAAGGGGAATTTGTTAAGATATTATTAAGAAGTGTAACAAAGGTCGAAAACACAAAATAATGAACAATGAATAATGAACAATGAACAAAATTTAGGAGCCTGGCTCCTTAAGGTTCGCTGTTAATTGTTCTATGTCCAATTGAAATTATGGCTAAAGCCATGACTAAAGAAGAACTAATTGAAGCCGTATCTAAGGTTTGCGATTCTAAAAAACAAGCGGCTGATGCAGTTAATGCGATAATTGATACTATTACCAAGGCTCTAACCAAAGGAGAGAAAATCACCTTAACTGGTTTTGGCACTTTCAGTGTCTCTAAAAGAGCGGCCCGCATGGGTGTTAATCCGCGAACCGGCGCTAAGATCAAAATTTCGGCCAGAACAGTTCCTAAGTTTAAGGCCGGTAAATCCCTTAAGGACGCCGTTAAGTAGGTTTTATTTCTGTTCCGGAACAATAATAAAATCCCGAATTATTCGGGATTTTATTATTAG
>CAYOWE010000041.1:0-2765 GCA_964407595.1 uncultured Candidatus Saccharibacteria bacterium
CCATAACCGCCTCCTATTAAATTTATTTTAGGCACCACTAAATTTCTACACGCGACTGATTCCTTAGAAGAATGTCATTGCCTTTTTCTTTTATTTCATAGAACCTATAAAAACAAGTTATTCCAAAGGGTATCGCTAAACTAACGCATAGCAATAACGTCTTTCTGGACTTTGAATTAGAAAAACCTGATATAAGCTTGAGTATTCTCTCAAATTCAAATCCACTTGACCCAAGCAACATCATGCCGTCCTTTTTAGTACGGCCAGGAGTAATACCTTTCCCGCAATCTCCAAGTCCTACGACGATATTACAATTTAAATAGCCTGGTGTCTTCGGCAACAATTCATTAAAATCTTCCCCAAGATTTTCTAAAACAGTATCTCTAAAGTTCATTCCAACCTCCTTTTTTTCTAATTTAATTTTAAACGTACTCTTTAAACACTATACAATATATATCTCTATTTGTCAATTCTCTATTCCTGGCTCACTAAATTTATTGGAGTCTGGCCCTCTAAGGCAGCTACGATATTGTTAGCGGCCATCTCAGCCATTTTATCACGGGTTTCTTTAGTGGCGGAAGCAATATGAGGGGTTAAAACAATATTTTCTAATTCAGTCAAACCAGGTGTTAGTTCCGGCTCATTCTCAAAAACATCCAAAGCCGCACCGGCAATCGCTTTATTTTTCAAGACCTCAACCAAGGACTTCTCGTCAATTATTGGGCCGCGGGAGGTATTAATTAAATAAGCTGTTGGCTTCATTAATTTCAGCCGCTCGGCACTAATTAAATGCCTTGTCTCGTCTGTTAAGGCAGTATGTAAACTAACAAAATCCGCCTCTTTCAATAAATTATCAAGCTCTCTATATTCTATATTATATTTTTTTTCTAATTCCTCGTTGCGTTTAATATCAAAATAAATAATTTTTACCTCAAAACCATCCTGCATCCGCTGGGCCACCGCTGCGCCAATCCGACCCAAGCCAATAATCCCCAATGTTTTTTCTTTAATATCAGCTCCTAAAAGAAGCTTGGGTCCCCAGGCCTTATATTTACCGGCCCGGGTATATCTGTCTGCTTCAACAATTCTTTCAGCAATGGCAAAAAGCAAGGCAACAGTATGCTCAGCTACGGCGTCGGTTAAAACACCTGGGGTATTGGTGACCATAATTTCTCTTTTTTTTGCTTCCTCAACATCAATATTATTATAGCCAACTGCATAGTTAGCAATAATTTTTAATTGCTGACCGGCTGCTTCCATCACTTCTCCGTCAATTTTTTCTGTTAAGACAGAAAGAATCGCCTCAACTCCTTTAACGCCGGCCAATAACTCTTCCTGCGAGATTTTCTCTTCCGGACCAACTGCCACTTCATGGCCCTTTTCTTTTAAGATATTGATTCCTTTTTCAGGAATCTGCCGCGTAATAAATATTTTAGGCATATAATTCCATTAAGGTAAGGCAATATAGTTTTCATCTTACGCAAAATTTCCCAGCGAGAAATTTTGCTGCAGAGAAATACTCGCTCTCCTCGTTCGTCGCCTTAGGCGACTTACTCGGAACCATGCCCGCTCGCATTTCTATGCCGCTGAAAACTATATTACCTTACCCTAAAGTGTTTATCTTGAGTATTATATCACATTTTCTAAAATTTATCATCTCTAATATCCTCTCTGATTTTTTTCATTAACTGATGAATAAACCAAAGATTGTGGAAAGTAGCTAAGCGAGGACCGAGCATTTCTTTAGTTTTAAAAAGATGACGAAGATAGGCCCGGCTGAAATTTTGGCAAGTATAACAAGCGCAGTTTTTGGTGATTGGTTTTTTGTCTTGACGAAAAGATGAATTTAAAATATTCAATTCTCCCTTAGGAGTCAAAAAAGTGCCATGGCGGGCTAATCGAGTAGGATAAACACAATCAAAAAGGTCAATCCCCTTTTTGATGGCTTTATTTAAATCTTCGGGATGACCAATGCCTAAAAGGTGACGAGGTTTTTCTTCTGGCATTTCTGGAATAACCCAGTCCAAAATTTTAAACATATCTTTTTTGGTCTTACCCAGAGAACCGCCAACAGCCAAACCGTCAAAAGGCAGCTGACTGATAAATTGAGCACTCTTAATTCTCAAATCCTTCCACTGTCCGCCCTGAATAATTCCAAAAAGAGACTGGTCTTTTCTCTTTTTTATCTTAAGGCAAATTTTTGCCCAACGATGAGTTCTTTCCATAGCTCGCTGGGTATATTGCTTAGTAGCCAAAGGAGAAGTACATTCGTCAAAAGCGAGAATAATATCAGCCCCTAAGGCCTCCTGGATTTGAATTGATTTTTGAGGTGTTAAATAATGTTTAGAGCCGTCTAAGTGAGACTTGAATTCCGCACCCCCATCATCTATTTTAACCAATTTTGGTTTAACTGGATTTATAGGCTGCTCATTTTGACCAGGAAAAGAACCAGCTATTTTACCTACTCCATGCTCCAAGCCAAAGCCTAAGCTAAAGACCTGAAAGCCGCCGCTGTCAGTAATAATTGGCCCTGACCAATTCATAAATTGATGCAAGCCGCCTAATTTTTGAATAATTTTATGACCGGGCCGCAAATAAAGATGATAAGTATTGCAAAGCAGAGCAGGAAAACCGATTTCTTTTAAATCAGCCGGGCTTAAAGTTTTAATTGTCGCCTGAGTAGCCACGGGGAAAAAAGCCGGCGTGGTAATTTGTCCGTGAGGCGTTTTAATCAAACCCAGTCGGGCTTTTGATTTATTACTTTT
>CAYOWE010000042.1:0-2207 GCA_964407595.1 uncultured Candidatus Saccharibacteria bacterium
TATTAAAGTTATTTGGTTTAATCAACCCTATTTAACGCAAACTCTTAAAAAAGGCGAAATAGTTAATTTTTCAGGTAAATTAAGTTTTGTTAAAAAAACCCTTTGTCTTTCTAATCCAGTCCATGAAATAGCCCAGACAAAAGAAACTACCCACACCGGTCGCTTGGTGCCAATTTATCATGAGACAGCCGGTTTAAGCTCTCGTTATCTGCGTTATTTGATTAAACCTCTTTTACCACTAATTAACCAAATCACTGATTTTCTGCCCGAACCAATTAAAAGACAATTTAAACTCGTCAGTTTAAGTCAAGCTATCAAGCAAATTCATTTTCCAAATAATCATCAATCAGCTCAAGCGGCTCGCCAGCGGCTGGCCTTTGATGAACTTTTTTTAATTCAGCTAATTACCCTTAAGCAAAAGCAAAAATTAGCTCAAGAAAAAGCATTAACTATTCCTTTCAATCAAAAATTAATTAAATCTTTTGTCAAAGATTTGCCTTTTAAGTTAACCAATAACCAACGGATAGCGGCCTGGCAGATTTTTCAGGACTTAGCTAAAAAAAAACCAATGAATCGTTTGCTCAATGGTGATGTTGGTTCAGGTAAAACAGTCGTAGCTATTATGGCTGGCCTGGAAATAGCCAAAGCTGGTTACCAAGTCGCCTTGATGGCCCCAACGGAAATATTAGCCAAACAACATTTTCATACCTTTAAGGATTTTCTTAAAAAATCTAATTTAAAGATTGCTTTATTGACTAGGACTGAAGCTCAGGGACTGTCCCTTAAAGACCTTCCCCAAGGGACAGTCCTTAAGGGACAGTCCTTGAGTCGTCCCCGATTAAAAAAGGAAATAATGGAAGGGAAAATAGATATAGTTATTGGCACGCATGCTTTAATTCAGGAAAATTTAAAGTTTAAGAATTTGGCTTTAGCTGTTGTTGATGAACAGCATCGTTTTGGCGTAGCTCAACGAGCTAACTTACAAAAAAAAATTTATCAAGTAGAAGACGGCTTGTCGACTATCCCTCATCTTCTTTCTATGACGGCTACGCCTATCCCGCGCACCTTGACTTTAACTATTTACGGCGACCTTGATATTTCCATACTCAAAGAAATGCCTCAAGGCAGGCAAAAAATTATCACCGAAATTGTTGTACCGGCTGACCGCCAGAAAATCTATAACTTTACCAAAAAACAGGTCAAACAAAAAAAGCAGGTCTTTGTTATTTGCCCGCTAATTGATGAGTCAGAAAAATTATCCGCCAGAGGCGGACCCGCCTCTGGCGGAGAAATCAAATCAGTTACTCAAGAATATGAAAAATTATCTCAAAAAGTTTTCCCTCAATTAAAAATCGCTCTGCTTCATGGCAAGCTCAAACCAAAAGAAAAAGAAGAGATTATGAAAAAGTTCAAAGAGGGTAAAACAGATATTTTGGTTTCTACTTCGGTGGTGGAAGTGGGCATTGATGTGCCTCAGGCGACAGTGATGATAATTGAAGGAGCGGACCGTTTTGGTTTAGCCCAGCTTCATCAGTTTCGCGGCCGGATTGGCCGAGGCACTGCTCAATCTTACTGCTTTCTTTTCACTGATTCCGTGGCCAAGAAAACTTATCAGCGATTAAAGGCGGTTCTCAAAGCTAAAGACGGCTTTGAGTTAGCCGAAAAAGATTTGAAGATTCGCGGACCCGGTGATTTTAGCGGCACTCGCCAATGGGGCTTGCCTGATTTAGCTATGGCCTCTTTAAATGATTTGGAATTAATTCAAAAAAGCCGCTTAGCAGCGTCCATAGTTTTGGAAAATAATCTTTTCAATCCAACTCTTGAAAAAAAACTAAAAGAATTTCAAAAAATTATCCACTTGGAATAGTCTTGACAAAAGAATTTCATTAAGTTAGATTATATTTATCTGAAAAAATACTGTTAAAGTTCCTTTAACAACCAAACGGAAAAAGGAGGCGGTGATGAAAAAATCTTTTGACGAAGAGGCGGTAGAGGAAACAACGGTAAAGGAAATATTGGTAAAAGAGATAGAGGAGTTCGCTAACGAACAAAAAAAACATTTAGCAGCCCTGCGAGTAAGACATTCTCCCGGAGATCCCTCTAATCTTATTTTCCATCAAAGGAGAATCAACGAGCTTGGCGAAAAAATCAAGAAACATCAGCAAATTCTTATTAAGATAGACGAGGGCACCTATGGGTTTTGCGAG
>CAYOWE010000043.1:0-2144 GCA_964407595.1 uncultured Candidatus Saccharibacteria bacterium
GAACCAGTCGTGTAATTATCGCGGTCAGTCACATTGATGACATAGATTGAATCCCAATCATAACCATCTGTTTCAAACTCGGCCGCAGTCATATTCAGCCATCCTTTAGTGCCAGTGTCGCCATCCGCGGTCAATTTATAGACCTTCTCATCATTGAGTTCTCGGACTAGGCTAGAAAGGGTATAACCCTCAACCGTGCTGGCAGAAATGGTTTGAATATTTCCCCATTCCAAGTGTCCATAGCTTTCAAATACCTCTGGGTTAAGAATTAACCTCTTAAATGTCTTTGAGCCAACTATTTTGACAATAAAAACATCGTAAGGATAATAAGTTATATCCCCTTCAGTAAATTCAGCGTCCGGACTGACAATATCACCATCAACTACAGCTGCGCTAACAGCTATTGGAGCTAGCATAGCTACTCCAGAAAGCCAGGCAATCGTAGTAATGGATGTCAAAACCGAAATCGATTTTTGTATTTTTTTACTCATTTTTAATTTATTTTATCTTCTGAGATTGGCTAATTCACATGCTATTAGACAACCTCATTCGACCTTACATTTTCTCAACCGCATCGACCATTTATTTGTTTACGATTGACCTATTATTTTTACTATACTTGCCCGATATTGTCAAGATATTCCTAAATAATAGGAAATTCGACCGATTCTTGATTTAATCGGACTCTCTATATTTAATAACACAAAATATAAACTTTTTAAATAGCTTAAACTGTGGATAAACGATTATTCTTCAATTTTATTAATAATCTCTTCAGTTGTCGTTATAGTGCCTGATTCCAATTCTTCCAGGAAAATAAGAATTTCTTCATCAGCTGGGGAGGTCACTGCTTCTTCAGCGCTTTCCTGTCTATCCTGAACCAAAACAGCCAAAACCTGGTAATTAATTTCTTCAATTGCCTTTTTTGCTTCAGCTAACTCGTTCTGGACTTCCAAAGACACTTCTTCTTTGGTTTTATCTAATTCTTCCTTGATACTCTTAGTTTTTTTAGCCATGACCATGGCTTTTTCTTTAGAAGCTCTAGCCGCATAGACACTAGCTTCAGCTAAATTATCTTTAAGATTATTAACCACTTCTTTGACTTTTTCAGTTTTTTCCTTTGAAGTAAAAGAATCTCCGGTTATTTTAGTCAATTCTTCTATTCGGCGACTGGCAAACTCAAACTGGAGCTGGGCTTTGCTGTCATCTGCAGCCACCGTTGTCTGAATGCCCTCGCTAGCTCTTTTAATTGAATAAAGTATCTCTCCGGGCAAACTGGCTTGCGAAGCCTTAAGCGTTAACCAGGGACCGGCCGTGAAAATAAGCAATAAGCAGAGTCCCAAAACTACTGGCTGAAACTGAAATCCTCTTAGCCAATTAAAAAGACCAATTCTTGTTTTCAGGCCCCTGTCATTTTCTTCACCAAAACTAATCTGACTAACTAAATTATGACGCGTTAAATCCAGCCATTCTTGAGAGGGCTGGATTTTCTTTAACCGTTTAATTTTCTTGATTAAATCTTTCTCCATTCTATTAATTAAGACGAATAAACGCCTATTCTATTACACCTTTTTAGGAAATTTAGAGGGACTGTCCCTAAGATACAGTCCTTAAGGACTGTATCTTAGGGACAGTCCCTCTCTTACAGTCCTTTCTTTAGGGCAGATAAGGCCCGGTGGATTAAAACCCTAATTGTTCCTTCTGGTTTTTCCATAATTTGAGAAATCTCCTTAGCGGAAAAATCATCTAAATAGCGCCAAATAATTATATTCTGATACTCGCCCTTAATCTGACTAAGCGCTTTTTTAACCTTAATCATATCTGAATTTAAGTTTATTCTCTTGTTTAAATCTGTTTTATCGGGAATTTTGGCTAAAACATTGTCTTCTTCTGGGTCTAAAATCAGTTCGGTCCGCGACTTCTTCCGATAAAAATCAGTTACCAGATTATTGGCTATCCGATAAAGCAAAGCCCGTGGATTGTCAATTTTTTCGTCTTTATTGGCTAAATTCTGCCAAAACTTAAAAAAGGTTTCTGAAGTCAAATCTTCAGAATCTTGAGGCGAATTAACCTTTAGATAAGTAAAACGGTAAATTCGCGGCGCGTATCGGTCGTAAAGTTTAACAAATTCCCTTTTTTTCACA
>CAYOWE010000044.1:0-2135 GCA_964407595.1 uncultured Candidatus Saccharibacteria bacterium
TTTAGATATTTCGGGACGAAGCAGAAAGAGACAAATCGCTTTAGCTAAAAAATGGAAGATTAAGGAATACCCGACGCCAGCTGGTGGCTGTCTTTTAACTGATTTACAATTTGCTCAACGGCTTAAAGAACTTTTTGCCAAATGGCCAGATTGTCATGGTAATGATGTTTTTCTATTAAAATTAGGTCGGCATTTTTGGGTTGACGGAAATAAAATTATTGTTGGTCGGAATGAAGAAGAGAATAAAAGAATTAAGAAATTAGCTCAAAAAGGCGACTTGGTTATTGAACCGAAAGATTTCCCCGGGCCGACTATTTTAATCAGGGACAAAGTCAAGCTGCTCAAAGAAAGCCTGGTTGAAGCTAAAAAATTAATGATTAAATATTCCCCTAAATTAAAGAAGAAATTGAAACCTTGACAAATTACTAGGAGAATGTATAATACAGATAGTTGTTTAATAAAGAATTCAATTAACTGAAATAAAGCTTAAAGGAGGTGCCGGATGAAAAAGAAAGATTTGATATTAAAGAAATTTGCCTTGATTTATCCAGGATTAGAATTGGCCATTGGTATAGTTTTCTCGTCCCAAACTCAACCCAAATTGATTAATCATATCGGACTATCCTTAGGCGAATTGCCTTCTTGGAATCCTAGGGGATTAAACGGTCGTCCGAAGAAATTCTATGCTCCGTTGATTGAGTATAGCCGAGATAACTCCCTCCCTGAATTCCATTTTTATATTCCCCTGTGGGAGGAAGAATACGGCGAATTGGTTTTCCACCAGGCTGACGACACTAATCAGAAACAAATTAAAAAAATCAAGATTCTTTTTGGCAGAAATAATGAAGAAGAACCGTTTACTTTTGCTCAAGGGAAGAAACATCTTCCTCTGAGAATCTATCGTCAGAGTCATAATTCGATAAAAAAATGGCAATTTAACCCTCTTTTCGTCCAAATCTCGTACCCGGAGAGGAAAGAAATTCATTTAATCAAAATAGACATACAGTGGATTGAGAACAAGGTTAGGGTCTGTTTCAAGGAACCAACGATTGGCTTGCCTCTATTCCTGCGTATCTAAAAACTGGCCAGCAATCTTAAAGATTGCTGGCCAGTTTTCTTATCTAATTTTAAATGCTAAAATAAATTGTAATGATACCTTATTTTTCTTACACTCAAATTCAGCTGGGACCAATTACTTTTTATGTTTGGGGATTGCTTTTGGGAATAGCTTTTTTGATTGGTTCTTGGTTATTTTTAAAAGAATCAACTAAAAAAGAGATTGACCAAAAGAAAATTTTTTGGCTGATTATTTTTATTTTTTTGGGTAGTTTAATTGGTTCTCGTTTAGTTTACTTGCTCCAATTCCCTCAATATTATTTAACTCATCCTTTAGAAATATTCCAAATCTGGGCTGGTGGTTTAATGTTTTATGGCGGCTTATTGGGGGCTGGCCTAGTTGGTTGGTTTTATATCAAAAAAACACGATTAAATTTTTTAAAAATTGCTGATTTAGTTGTGCCGGTCTTGGCTTTAGGTATTTTCATTACTCGAATTGGCTGCTCTTTAGTTAATGACCATCAAGGGGCGACAACTAATTTGCCCTGGGCAATTTTGTGGCCTGACGCTACACTTCGTCATCCAGTCGCTGAATATCTGGCTCTTAATGCTCTAATAATGTTTTTAGTTTTTTGGTTTCTGCGAGACCGCTTTAAAAAACCAGGTCAATTATTTATTACTTTTCTTTTTTGGTATTCTATTTCTCGTTTTCTTTTAGATTTTACTCGGGTCAGCGATACGTTCTTAGCTGACCCGCATTATTCTGGCCTATTCATCAGCCAATGGATTAGTTTATTTATTATAATCGGACTGGTCATTTTTTTAATTAGAAAAGATTGACATAATAGTCAAACCTGTTATCTTGTTTTAAAAGTTCATCAACAACAGAATAAAAGGAGGGAGAGATGAATATGAATGAAATAAGCCAGATGGCCAGACACGAGGTGGGTTGGCGGAAGGCCCATCATCAGAATCAAAGAGAGGAGCTTATCAGTGAGATGGCTAAGCTTTATAGGTTGCTCTTTAATCTAAATTATAACGATGCCTTAATTGTAGTAGGATTCAGGGTTAAGGCGGCG
>CAYOWE010000045.1:0-2124 GCA_964407595.1 uncultured Candidatus Saccharibacteria bacterium
CTATGGAAGACCCGGTTGAATATCATTTAGAAGGCATCACTCAAACTCAAGTAGAAGCAGAGAAAGGTTATACTTTTGCCAAGGGTCTGCGGGCCATCCTTAGACAAGACCCGGATGTTATTTTAATCGGCGAAATCAGAGACAGGGAAACAGCTGAAATTGCCGTCCAGTCTGCCCTGACTGGTCACTTGGTTTTTTCTACTCTTCATACTAATGATGCGGCTGGCGCCATCCCCCGTTTTTTTGATATCGGGGTTAAAGCATCAAATTTAGCTTCAGCTCTTAATTTGATTATGGCTCAGCGTTTGGTCAGAAAAGTTTGTCAAAAATGCCGGCAAGCTGTCTCTATTTCTGAAAAACAATTATCTCAAATAAAAAAAGCCCTGACCGGGCTCCCTCAACAAGTCAAACAGCCACCCCTTAATAAAGAACTTAAGATTTATCAGGCCAAGGGCTGTCCTGAATGCAACCAGACCGGCTATAAGGGCAGAATTGGTGTCTTTGAAACGATTTTAATTAATGAAGAAATGAAAAAATTAATTAGCGCCTCAGCCACTCATCTGCAAATTTTAGAAAAAGCCCGCGAGCAGGGCCTGGTCAGTTTTTACCAAGATGCCTTACTTAAGGCCTTAGAAGGAATAACCACTCTAGAAGAAATAGCAAGAGTGGTCGGCAGTCAGGAATAACATTAACTAATCTGTAGGCAATGACTCTCTGCCTGAGAACAAAGAGAAAGGACTTTTCCGAGGAATATCCCAGCGTTTACCCGCCCAAATTCTTGAGCAAGCCGTTGCCTAATGAGCGCCTTTAGCGCTAGCCCAAAAATTTGGGCGGGTAGGCCAAGGTATCCATTAACTAAGATAAAACCCCTATCGGACCCTATTTAAAAATGGAGTCCTTATTGCCTACAGGTTAGTTAATATTAAAAGGGACTGTTTTTAAACTGTCCCTCCTGTCTATTTAAGATAATAGCAAATTATTACAAAAATGTCAAGTCCAGTAACCACTCCTCAACAACTAAATGAAGACCGCTCTTTAGATTCAACACTGCGGCCGCGTTCTTTTGAAGAGTATATGGGCCAGCAAAAAATCAAAGAAAATCTTAAAATTCTAATGGAAGCGGCTAAAAAAAGAAAAGAACCAATTGAGCACGTGCTTTTGTATGGCAGCGCCGGATTGGGGAAAACAACGCTTGGCCATATTATTGCCAAAGAAATGAATTGTAATATTAAAGTCACTTCCGGACCAGCTATTGAGAAAGTCGGCGATTTAGCTTCAATTTTAACTAATTTACAAGATGGCGATGTTCTTTTTATAGACGAATCGCATAGAATTAATAAGACCATTGAAGAAACCTTATATCCAGCTATGGAAGATTTTCTTTTAGATATTATCATCGGCAAAGGACCTTCGGCTCGCACCCTCCGCTTAGAATTGCCTCGTTTTACTTTAATTGCCGCCACTACCCGAATTGGCCTGCTTTCTTCTCCTTTACGAAGTCGCTTTGGAGCCACCTATCGTTTAGATTTTTATGAACAGCCAGATATTGAGAAAATTATTAGCCGGTCAGCTCAAATTTTAAAAACAGACATTGAACCCACGGCTGTCCAAATGGTTGCTCAACGGGCCCGTTTTACCCCCCGAGTGGCCAACCGTTTATTAAAAAGGACTCGCGACTATGCCCAAGTCAGGGCTGATGGCTTAATTAATAAAAAATTAGCTCAAGAGGCCTTAAAGATGTTAGAAATAGATGAAATGGGCTTAGAATTAGCTGACCGACATATTTTAGAAACGATGATTAAAAAATTTAACGGCGGGCCAGTTGGCTTACAGGCCTTGGCCGCAGCGACCAATGAAGAGCAAGATACCATTGAAGAAATTTACGAACCCTTTTTACTCCGTTTAGGCTTTTTGGCCCGCACGCCCAAAGGCCGACAGGCAACAAAATTAGCTTATGACCATCTCGGGCTTAAATATGTTCAGAGGGAACAAGATAAACTGTGCTAATTAAATTACTGGTAAATCCGATGTGTCCCGATTAAATAAAAACGAACTGTAGTTTTATTTATAAATCTAAAAACAATCCGATATTTATAACCAATAGAAAAAGACCAATATTTCTCA
>CAYOWE010000046.1:0-1935 GCA_964407595.1 uncultured Candidatus Saccharibacteria bacterium
GCTACATAAAGGCCGGCCGCTCCCAATTTCATTTTTTTAGTATAATCGTTATTGCCGGCCCAGACGCCGACAACTAAACTTGGCGTGTAGCCAACAGTCCAACCATCGCTGTAATCCTGGGTAGTGCCTGTTTTAGCGGCCGCCGGTCGACCAGCTAAGTAGAGTTTTGAATGAGAGCCCATCATCGGCGCTCGGGCTGCCTCATCGGAAAGGATATCATTGATTTGGCGGGCGATTTGTTGGTCTAAAACGCGGATAGCTTCATCTTTATACTCCTCTAAGATATTTCCTTGGGCATCTTCAATTTTTAGAATTAAACTTACCGGGTGCTTAATGCCTTCAGTGGCAAAGACCCCATAAGCGGTTGTTTCGTCTATAAGTTTAATTTCGCCGCCGCCCAAAACTAATGATAAGCTATAGCGGCTGCGATCTTTAAGGGTGGTAATACCCATATCTTGGGCTAAGTTGATAGTTTCCCCGACTCCGGCCAAATAAAGCGTCTTAACCGAAGGTAGGTTGATTGATTGGGCTAAGGATTGTCTCATGGTTACCGGGCCGCGGAACTGCAAGTCATAGTTGTTAGGCGAATATTCTTTTTCCTCTCCAACGGGCCCAAATTCACCAAAACTGGTTTTTAAATCAAATAGAACAGTTTCTGGACTAAAATCCTTTTTAAAGGCTGTGGCATAAGCAAAGGGCTTAAAAGAAGAACCAGGTTGCCGATGAGGACTAGTCGCTACATTAAACTGGTCTTCTTCGTATTTTTTTGAGCCAATCAGAGCGAGCACTTGGCCGGTTTTGGGATTAATAGCCACCAAAGCCGCATTAGTCGCCCGATATTTATTTTCGTTTTGTTCTACTCCTTGAGTAACCACTTCTTCAGCAATTTGTTGTAAGTTCCAATCCAAGGTGGTATAGACCCTTAAGCCAGCCATATTAATGTCGGTATATTGTCGGCCGTATTCTTCCTCCAGGTATTCCTGAATCATGGTGACAAAATGGTGGGCTTTTAAATCAGTTGGCGAGGAGTATTCTAATTTTTCTTCTTTAGCTTGGTCTGCCTCTTCTTCGGTAATATAGCCAAATTTAATCATTCTTTCTAAGATATATTCTTTTCTATCAGTAAGCTCTTCTGAATGAGAGCCAAAAGGGGAATAATAGCTGGGCGCTTTAGGTAGGGCAGCTAAAAGAGCTGATTCAGCCAAAGTCAGTTCTTTGGCTGATTTATTAAAAAACGTTTGGCTGGCTGCTTCAATACCATAAGCATTAGAGCCATAAGGCACCTGATTAAGGTAGGAACCCAAAATTTCATCTTTGGAATATTTTCTTTCTAATAATAAAGCTAAAATTGCCTCTTTAATCTTACGAGTGTAAGTTCTGGCTGACTGGGGTCCGCCTAAATAGGCGTTTTTAATGAATTGCTGGGTAATAGTTGAGCCGCCCTGGGCGATTTTTTTCCTGGTCAAATTTGCCCAGGCCGCCCGGAGAATGCCTTTCCAATCCAGGCCAAAATGGTGATAGAAATTATCATCTTCAATAACAATAGTAGCATCCTTGGAAAATTGAGGAATTTCTTCGAAAGGAACAACGGTTCTTCTCTCTTCGCCGTGAATATCATAAAGAACTACCTGACCAGTCCGGTCATAAATTTTAGTTGACTCAACTATCTGGCGTTGACTAATCTTAGTTGGGTCGGGTAAATCCTTGGCCAGATAGGCAGAAACAGCTATGCCGCCTAAAACAGTTATAACCAAACAAAAAAAAATAAACTTGATTATTGTCCCGATGATTCTTCTTTTCATTCTTATTATTCTGACAGAATTGACCGCTCTTGGCAAGGATGATATAGTATTATTGTATGAATCAAATAGATAAAATCAAAGAGGTTTTGACCAGAGGGGTAGAAAATATTTATCCCAACCGTATGGCTTTAGA
>CAYOWE010000047.1:0-1651 GCA_964407595.1 uncultured Candidatus Saccharibacteria bacterium
CTTCTTTGATTAAAAATTGATTTATTTTTTTCTTACCCCAATTTAATTTTCCCAAAAATGTTCGTCTGGCCAGAATAGCTCCTATATTAGGAAAACGGAAACAGGAACTCTGGACAAAATTACTAAAGGTCAATAATTGGGGACCAACGATGCCTACTTGAGAATGACTTTTAATAAATTCAAGCAAGCGATTGATTGATTCTTTAAGAATAATAACATCAGCGTTAAGAATTAGTAAATATTCTCCCCGAGATGATTCAATCCCCTTATTAACAATTTTAGCATAACCAAGATTCTCAGAAAAAGAGATAAATCTGACCGAAGGAAACTTTTCTTTAATCAATTCCTGATTGATTAGTTCGGCCTGACTATCAACGACAATTATTTCATGTTCAAGCTGGCCGATATTTTCTTTAATCGACTTTAAGCAAATTTTTAGAAGGACTGGTGTCTGATGGTGAGTAATGATAATAGATAACATTTTCTAATCGAAAATATTTTTACAGGCCTGCTGAATCTTTTCAAAATTATCATTGATAGGCAAAAGGACATATTCATCGTTAATAAAAGTATGATAAAGTAATCCTTCTGGACTGATATCAAAATATTTTTTTTTAATATTTACGGTATCTAAATTAGAAATTAAACTGATTAAATCTTTAATATCAGACAAACTGGCATCTGTCCGGATATTTTTACCAAGAATATCTAAAAGATTATAAATTTTAACTGGATTAGCTAAAACACCCAGAGAAAAAGCTTTTTCTTTAATAGCCATTAAAACTCGCTGCTGCCGACGCATTCTATCGAAGTCATCGGTTGAATAACGAGAACGAACATAATAAAGAGTGGTTTGGCCGTCTAAGACGTTCTCCCCTTGAGGCAAATAAAAAACCCATTTTTCTTCTTCGTCAATTTCCTTGATAAACCAATGCTCATCTTCTTCTTGGCCTTCTTTGGCCCACTGAAAATCTTCTTCAAAGGGTTCTTCCAAATAAAGAGAAATCCCTCCCAAATTATCAATAATTTTCCTTAAGGCATCAAAATTAGCGCTGACCGCATAATCAATATAAAGGTCGGTGAGGTAAGAAACGGTTTTTTTAGCGCAGTCCAAGCCGCCTTGGGCATAGGCAAAATTAATTTTTTTCTTTTCTTGGGAACACCAAATCCTCAAATAAATATCTCGCGGTAAAGAAATTAAAGCAACCTGACCAGTATCCTTTTTAATGCTTAAGAGAATTATCGCATCAGAAAGCAATTTCCCTTCACCGGGATCTTCTAATCCTCTCATTCCTAAAAGTAGGATATTAATTCTATTAAGGTCTTTTTCCGGCAATTTTGGCAAATCATCGCCAAAAGGCAGAACTTGAGCAGTATTAACCCAGCCCATAATTTGACTAATGGTAAAGCTGGTCTTAAAAAAGAAAAAACAAAATAATACTGTTATAATTAATACGAAAATCCATAACCAAATATATCTTTTTTTGTTTGATTGGTATTCCATTTTGTTACGACAAGGTTGTCGTTGTTATTTAAACCATCTGCCTATTTCCTTAAGACTTACTCTTTTCTTAACCATAATCATTTTTCTTTTTTGCCAGGCCCGGGACATTTGCTTGAATAAATCTTTAATCGCCCGCCAAGTATATCT
>CAYOWE010000048.1:0-1609 GCA_964407595.1 uncultured Candidatus Saccharibacteria bacterium
GCCATAACAATAACTTCTTGATAACCAAGCCCGTCCATAATTCTATTAGGCCCTTGTTTTCGTTCATTAAGCTGGTCTCCTTTAGAAAAAGCCGGAAAATCATTGGGCATAGAAATAACAAACCAACCGCCATCGGGCTTATTATAGCGAGCAATTGCTTTTTCTAAAATTTTCTCTTGGCAAAAAGGACAATCTTTGGGCAAAATCGCTTTCTTAATTCTTTGGTGTTTAACGAAAGTTTCCGGTCGCTGAGCCCGACCAGTAGCAATAACCACCCAGTCATTAGAAACCAAATCCATACGTAATTCTGAAGGAAACCTCTTTTTTGATTTACTTCTAATCATATTTTTTTCTTATTGAATTCCATTTAACTTTTAATAATTCTTTAAGAGTCCGCCAATAGGCTTTCAAAGTAAGAGTGCCTCCGCCAGGGTTTATCCAGGCTACTGGTAATTCCTTTATCTGATATCCTAATTTCTTGGCAATAAATAAAATCTCAAAATCAAAGCCCCAACGTTCAATGGTCTGACGGGAAAAAATATCTTTAGCTACTTTAGCTGGAAAAAGTTTAAAAGCGCGCTGACTATCATGGATTTCCCAAACAGTTAAAAGACGAATTAAATATTTTGACCATTTGCCGAGTATTCTCCGATACCAAGCGGCTCCCTCTTCAATTTTGGCTCCTTTGACTTCAATGGAACCAATAATAACATCATAATTCTGTTTTAAATAAGGCCAAAAATTTTCAATATGGTCGATAGAAATAGCATTATCCGCATCAATGTAGATGCGATATTTTCCCTTAGCTTCAAGCATCCCCTGCCTGACCACCCAGCCTTTGCCGTGATTTTCTTGATTGTTAATTAATTTAAGGTTTTTAATTAAATTAATAAAATTTTTGACGATCTGGGCGGTTTTATCTGGAGAGCCATCATTAACCACAATAATCTCGTAAGAATAATCTTGACTAGCCAAATAACGGTCAATATCCAAAAGGGTATTGCTAATTCGCTTTTCTTCGTTATAGGCTGGAATAATCACCGATAAATAAATCTGGTCAGACATATAATTGTATTATATCATAAATCTGCTACTATACAAAAGCATGAAATACTATATTATAACCTACGGCTGTCAAATGAACAAATCTGATAGTGAAAGAACAGCCGCTCGGTTAGAAAAAAAAGGATATCAGCCAGCTCAAGAAATAAAGCAGGCTGATTTGGTAGTGATTAATGTTTGTTCGGTCAGACAGTCAGCCATTAATAGAATTTATAGTAAGGTTAAACAACTCAATGAACAGCGAACAGCAAACCATAAACAAAAAATTATTTTAACTGGATGTCTCTTGGAAAAAGATAAAAAACAATTAGCTGACCAAATTGATGAAATATGGCCAATTATTGATTTAGAAACAAAGCCAAAGCATCAATCTCACCATCAAGCTTTCGTGCCAATTATGACTGGTTGCAATAATTTCTGTTCTTATTGTGTTGTCCCCTACACCCGCGGCCAGGAATATTCCCGACCAGCCCGGGAAATTATCAAAGAAGTCAAAGATTTGATTAAAAAAGGATACAAAGAGATAACTCTTTTGGGGCAAAATGTA